>CAUTMN010000002.1:0-124388 GCA_963539955.1 uncultured Candidatus Saccharibacteria bacterium
AGACTCTAACTCCTGGCCTCTTCCATGGCAAGGAAGCGCTCTAACAACTGAGCTATACCCGCATGTTGTTCACGATTTATTGTAGCAAAGTCGTGAATGAAATGCAATATTTGGTGGCTCCTCCCAGACTTGAACTGGGGACACAAGGCTCTTCAGGCCTCTGCTCTACCAACTGAGCTAAAGAGCCACAAACTTGCTATTTAATTGTACTAAAGTTGTCGCTATCTGGCAAGGGTGTTATAATTTTATCGAGCGCGGGTGTCGTATAGCGGCTATTATGTGACCTTCCCAAGGTTGAGATGGGAGTTCGACTCTCCCCATCCGCACCAGAAATCATAAAGCACTCCGTAAAATTACAGAGTGCTTATTTTATTGATAAGTGGTTTATTTCTTACCGCCACGAATCGCGTCGATGAGTTCGATAGGGAATAGCATCATCGTCTTTTGGCTTGGCTCTGTGGAGATTCTCTCCAAAGTGTTCAATGTTCGCAGATTGATAGCGCCTTGAGTTTTTGCTAGGATTTCTGCGGCTTGGGCTAATGTCTCGGCTGCGGCTTTTTCACCGTCAGCGTTGATGATGTTGGCTCGGCGCTCGCGTTCTGCCTCGGCCTGTTTGGCCATGGCGCGTTTCATATCGCCAGGAAGTTCGATATTCTGAATCTTAACGTTCTCTACATCGATACCCCACTTGTCGGTTTCAGCGTCAACAATTTCCTTGATTTGCTGGGAAATCTCTTCGCGCTTGGCGAGCAGATCGTCCATATCAACGTTACCGGTGACGTCACGCAGTGCCGCTTGGGCAAATTGGCTAGTCGCGTAAATATAGTTCGTGGTTTCCAACACAGCTTTTGGCGCGTTGATAACTCGGAAATAAACCACCGCATCAACGCCAACTGTGACGTTGTCTTTGGTGATGACTTCTTGTTTTGGAACGTCGATTGGAGTTGAACGAATATCGACCAGCATCATCGTCTGCAATCCTGGAATGACGACTCTTAGTCCTGGTTCGCGGACGCCAGTAAATCGACCAAGCGTTAAAACCACGCCGCGCTGATATTGATTGACAATTTTAATGCCGCTTAGCACATAAAGCCCGATAAACGATAAGATTATTACTACAAATGCTCCCATTTTTCCTCCTATTTATATAGATCTATTGTAGCATTTTGTGCGAGGAAAGTGTAAGCGGCGGAGGCTTTTTGGCTTTATGGATTTCGCGATATAATGGAAGTATGAGTGATAGTAGGCAGCCGCTGGCTGAACAGATGAGACCGCAGACGCTGGACGAGGTGATAGGGCAGAGTCATTTGCTTGGTGAGGGCGAGTTATTGAGGCGGATTGTTAAGAATGGTGAGCCGGTCAGTTTGATATTGTGGGGTCCACCGGGGACCGGAAAGACGACGTTGGCACGGATTATTGCGCATGAAGTGAAGGCGGAGTTCATTGAATTATCGGCAGTTACAAGCGGAAAAAAGGACGTTGAACAAGTGATTGAACATGCTCGCCAAAACTGGAATTTGGGACTTAGAACAATTCTATTCGTTGACGAAATTCACCGATTTAATAAAGCTCAGCAAGACGCGTTTTTGCCGCACGTTGAGAGTGGGCTAATTACGTTAATCGGTGCGACGACCGAGAATCCGAGCTTTGAAGTCATCACGCCGCTACTGTCGCGTTCGCGGGTTTTGGTTCTCCAGCGATTGACAAAAGACGAAATTATATCGGTATTAAAAAGAGCACTGAAAGTCCTGAAAAAGTCCAAGCAGGTTTCGCCCAAAGCTTTGGATTATTTGGCGGAATTATCAGATGGCGATGCAAGGGTGGCGCTGGGCAATTTGGAATTGGCGCTGAGTTTTGATGAAAAAGTGACGCCGGAAGTGGTTAAGGCGGCGGCTCAGAAGCGACTTCCGGGCTATGATAAAAAAGGCGATTCGCATTACGATGTGATTTCCGCTTTTATCAAGTCGCTAAGAGGCAGTGACTCGACGGCTGCGACGTATTATTTGGCGCGAATGATTGACGCGGGTGAGGATCCGAAGTTTATTGCTCGGCGAATGGTGATTTTTGCGTCGGAAGATATCGGGCTGGCGGGCAATGGTGCGCTAAGCTTGGCAATTGCGACGTTTGAGGCTGTCGAGCGCGTTGGTCTTCCGGAGGCCAAATATAATTTGTTCCATTGCGCTATTGCGTTGGCCCGCAGTCAGAAGTCGCGTGAAATTACCGATTTAATGTACAGCGCTTTTGAATTGGCGCGTAAATATCCGAATTCTCCCGTGCCGTTACATCTCAGGAACGCTCCGACCAAATTGATGAAAGATTTGGGCTATAACAAGGATTACAAATGGCAAGCTGGTTTTAAGCATGACAAAGGATTTTTACCAGAGGAAATTAAGGATGTGGTATAATTGACATATCAATATTCTTAAAAGGAGAAGTTAATATGCCAAAACAAGAATCTCAGCAGCCGCAATATGCGCCACAGCCTGATCCAAACGCACAATACGGTCCCGCACCACAACCGCAGAACACGCCGTATGAACAGCAACCGGTCAGCCAGCAATATTTTGCACAGCCTCAAGCGGCGCCAGTGCAATATGTCGTGATGGCGGAATCCCTGAAGGGCGTTAAGGGTTGGTTAATGTTCTTTGTGGTTTGTTTCGTTATCGGTAGCCTTGTCAATACAGCAGTGTTTTTCCAGGCAATAATGAATCTTAGCCAGCCTGAAAACGTCATTTCTTTGATATTTTCACCTATACTAGTGGTCTTAGCTATTTGTGCAGTTGTGTTTATAGTAATGCAGAAGCGTCTTGGTAAGTGGCTAGCTATTGCTACGATCGCCACAGCTGGATTGGGCAACGTTGCAAATGCGGTAGTTATATATGCATCCGGAAGGTCGGAGGTAGACGCTCCAGCATTTATTACTGCAATCGTTACAATGCTAATAGTAGAAGGATTGGTAATCTTGTACTTCTTCGCTTCCCGCCGAGTCAAAGAAACTCTTGTCAACTAATTCCTTTCTGCGTATAAAAATAAACCGCTCCATTACGGGGCGGTTATTTTTTATGGTTTACGCAATTATTGTTTCGCGGCGCGCTTTCGCTCGTTTGCGTCCAGATATCGCTTGCGAAGTCGTAATGACTTTGGCGTAACTTCCAAAAGCTCGTCGTCCTCAATAAAATCGATACATTGCTCCAAGCTAAATTGCGTAAATGGCGTCAATTGTACAGTTCCATCCGACGATTTGGAACGCATGTTGGTCAAATGCTTGGCTTTACAAACGTTGATTTCGATATCTTCTTGGCGATTGTAAATCCCGACAATCATCCCGGCGTAAACTTCCGTTCCTGGTCCGACCAATAATTCGCCGCGCGCCTCCGCCGCCTGCAAAGCGTAAGGTGTTGTTGTGCCAGCTTCAAACGCAATCAAAACTCCATTGCGGGTTTTTGGCAGTTTTCCGCCAAGCGGTTGATATCCGTGAGGCAGGGAATTCATAATCACCGTACCTCTGGTGGCTGTCAATAAAATGTTGCGCAGACCAATCAGCGCCCTCGTCGGTAAAATGTAAGTCAGGCGAGCGGCACCAGCGGTGGTCGTTTCCTGAGATTTCATTTCGGCGTGTCGCGCACCAAGCTCTTGGCTGATCGCACCGATAAATTCGCTTCCGACTTCAATTTGCAATTCTTCAATCGGTTCTTTCTCAACGCCATCTTCGGTAATTGTAACAACTTGCGGTCGTCCAACTTCAAACTCAAAGCCCTCGCGTCGCATAGTTTCAATCAAAACACTCAAGTGCAATTCGCCGCGTCCAGAAATCGTAAAGCCAATTCCGTTTTCCTCAACGCGTAGCGCCACGTTGGTTTCAAGCTCTCGCTTCAATCGGTCGCCAATTTGCCTGGATGTCGTAAACTCGCCCTCGCGACCTTTCATTGGGCTGGTGTTTGGTCCGAGGTACATGCTCAGAGTTGGAGCTTCGATGTCAATTGCCGGTAGCGCTTCAGGCTGTTCTTTGTCGGCAATCGTATCGCCAATATGTGCGTCAGCCACGCCAACCAGCGCCACAATGTCGCCAGCAAAAGCTTCGTCAAGCTCTTCGCGATTCAAGCCGCGATAGCCAAAAACTTTCTCAATTCGTGCAGAGCCCGCGGCTTCACCATTTTTCATCAAACTGACTTGCAAACCGCGCTTAACAGATCCGCGAGCAATTCGCCCAATCGCGTATTTTCCCTGGAATGTGTCGTATTGCAAGCTGGTAACAAGCAATTGAAACGCGCCATCTTCCGTCACGTCTGGCGCTGGAATATCGTTGATAATCGCGTCAAAAATTGGCGTCAAATCCGCGTCTTCGTCGGTGTTTGCAGGAATTTCTTTCCATGATTTTCCGTCGCGTCCGATTGCGTAATAAATTGGATATTGCAATTGAGAATCGTCGGTCGCTAGCTCCAAAAACAGATCGCTCAACTCATCTTCAACTTCGGCAATTCGCCTGGCTGGCTTGTCAATCTTATTGATAATCACGACAGGCTTCAGCCCCAGCTCAAGTGCCTTCGCTAATACGAATTTGGTCTGAGGCATCGGACCTTCCTGCGCGTCCACGATCAGCAAAACGCCGTCAGCCATATTCAAGGTTCGCTCAACTTCGCCAGAGAAATCGGCGTGTCCTGGCGTATCGATGATGTTTATTTTGTAGTCGCCGTAAAAAATTGACGTTTGTTTGGCGGTGATGGTGATGCCGCGCTCGTGCTCTTGATCGCCGGAATCCATAATCAATTCCTGGCTCATCTCGGCTTGGTTGTCGCGGAATGTTCGCGACTGCTTTAATAGCCCGTCAACCATGGTCGTTTTGCCGTGGTCGACGTGGGCAATAATGGCAATGTTTCGAATCTTGCTAGCGTCCTTCATAAAAATATGGTCTGATATTAGCACAGACCTTCCTCTTAATATAAAATTTTACCACGATAAGGGGGAAATAAAAAGAGTGAAAGTTGTGTTTAACCATATTTATACCTAGCGTGAAATGGTGGGAAATACAGGGCTCGAACCTGTGACCTCACGAATGTGAATCGTGCGCTCTAGCCAACTGAGCTAATTTCCCGTAATTACATCTGTCGTTTTGTCTAACGAATTCGTGATGTGAGCTAATTATAGTTCAGGTTTCAAGTCCTGACAAGCTACGCTGAGTATATTCTATTGACTTTTTTATATTGATGCTATTTCAGCTTGGTCTGAATGGTGCATCGAGGAACTGCCATACAGAGAGCATGCGTATGAAACTTCTGTGGACAGTTATACGAACGCACTACTTGAGCTACTCCGAAGGGTCAAGCGTGCAGGTGACATCCTGAAGAAGCCTGATGAATTTGAGTCCGTTCGGACTTACCGACTTTATCAGTACTGCAGGTGTATCTCGTAGACGCCCCGTGTCTACATGGCAGGTGATTGTTCTTTTACGATTGCCTGTCATGTAGACTCTGACTTACGATATTAAAAATCACCCAACTCCAGGGTGATTTTCTTATGGTGAAAAATTTCAGTTCTTGGTGCGGATGAAAGGACTTGAACCTTCACGCCGTGAGGCACATGCTCCTAAGGCATGCGTGTCTACCAATTCCACCACATCCGCATAACCCGATTATATCAAAACAAATTCTACTTATCAACTGTCCGCGCTTATGCTAAAATTGAAGTAGCATACCAAGGAGGATTGATGAATAAAGTTGCGAAATATTTGAATGAACATCTTAGTGGCGAAGTCGCGTCGCAGGATTTTGCATTGAGTCAAGTTGAAGTTGACAATGGACTTTTGGCGCGCCGACCAGAAATGATTGTCCGTGCGGCTAATATGAACGACATCAGGAAAGTGATGCGATTTTGTTCTCAATTGGCAGAGAAAGGTCATGTTTTGCCTGTATTTGTTCGTGGTTGTGGCAATGATGAAACTGGCGCAGCGACGAATAAAGGTATTGCAATTGACGAAAAAACGTATATGAATCGTGTGGTTGGTATTGATCCTCGCCAGCAACTGATTCATGCTCAAGCGGGAATTTCTCTTTCGGCAATCAACGCAACTTTATCTACTCATAAAGGCTTGGGTCTGCCGCGAACTTCATATGTGGCGGAAGAAGGCACGATTGGTGGCGCAATTAACACGGCTCCGTCTGGAATATTATCTGGCGCGCATGGCCGTTTTGCTGACGCGATTCAGCAGCTTGAGATTGTTCTAAGTAATGGCGACGTGATTCAGACTGGGCGCATATCTCGACGCGAATTGAGTAAGAAAAAAGGCTTATCGACATTTGAAGGCGAGATTTATCGAGAAATTGACAATCTAATCTCAGATAACGCCGAGCTGATTTCGCAAATGGATCCAGCTTTGCCAGATACGGTTGGCTACAGCGGGATTTCTCGGGTGAAGCAAAAGGACGGGTCGTTCGATTTGACGCCGCTGTTTATTGGTAGTCAGGGAAGTCTGGGCGTGATTTGCGAAGTTATTATGAAGGCACAATTTATTCATCCGGAATATTCAGTTGTTGCCGCATCATATAAAAAGTTGTCAGACGCGCAATCAGCCGTGGAATTAGCGATGAAAAATAAGGCGTCGGCAGTGGAAATAATTGATGGGCGATTCTTCCGCCAGGCTGCGGTCGTCGGTAAAGTGGTTGAGTGGGCGCCGAAAGAATGCTTTAAGGGTGCGGTGGTCTTGGCTATCTTTGACGACTTTTCTGACAGAGCGCGTAATAAAGCCGCGAAGAAATTGACTAGAAAATTGGAATCATCAGAAGCGATTGACATAAAAACACTACATTTGGAAGAGCAGGATTTGTTCAGTTTGCATTCTGTTTTGGCTTTGGCGGAAACTCCAAGCGAGCCGCATATGATTACGCCACGCGTTTTCTCTGGGATTTTAATGGCGCCAGAAAAGATTGACAGTTTCCTTAGCGAGTTGAAGTCGCTGGAATCTAAGTACGGCGTGGATTTGCCAGTTTTTGTTGATTTTTCAAGCGATTATATTTCTCTACATCCGACGTTTGACAGTAAAAAGGTGAGTGAACGCCAGAAGATTCTTCAATTGTTGGCGGAAATTTCTCAGATTGTTAATAAGTACGAAGGTTCGTTTGCGGGATTTGGTGGCGACGGAAGATTGAAGGCCAACTTTATCTATAAAAATCTGCCAGATGATGAAAAACAATTGTACGCGAAGGTGAAAAAAATCTTTGATCCAGCTGGAATTTTTAACCCAGGAATTAAAGCGGAGGCTCAACCAAAGGAACTGGCAGCGGAATTAAACGCGTGGTGTAAGCTTCGTAATCAAGCTTGATGTCGGGTAAAATTTGGGCTATAATTGACGCATAGCCTATGCGGATGTGGCGGAATTGGTAGACGCGCTAGCTTCAGGTGCTAGTGTACGCAAGTACGTGAAGGTTCAAGTCCTTTCATCCGCACCAAGAACTGAAATTTTTCACCATAAGAAAATCACCCATGCTCAGGGTGATTTTTAATGTCATAAATTCAGAGTCTACATGACAGGCAATCGTAAAAGAACAATCACCTGTCATGTAGACGAGTCGACTCAAGGGGTACTAAGTATCACCAAGTCCACTCTTCGCCGTCGAAGAAAACAGTGCACTCATACAAGGCGGTGCTCATGGCCAGGCGCCTTGTGATAGTCTCCTCGAGATCGTGATCGACGATGTGAGGCTCAGCTGCGTGAATAACACCGCAACTGTCGGCATCGAGAAACTCGTCCATCTCCTCCGCGACTTCCATGACTGCGGAGATGTTGCGCGTAGCAACATCAAAGAGCTCTTCTTTAACCTCCGCACGTCCCTTAATAGCGCAGCCATGGAGGTTGTTGATGACATCTTCAAGCGCGCAGAGAGCGAGCTTGAGTTTGTAGATTACCAACTTTGTGTCGCAGTAATGGTTACTGCGGAGGAGCGCCGCGAGCTTCACAACCTTCTGGAGTGAGGCTGTGTAGTTCTTTGTACTGAGTTTGAGCTCTTTCTTCTCGTATTTTCTGAAATCGGAGACGTCAATGGTTTTGACGTTTGCCCTGATTCCTTTCCAATCTTCCTTGAGAGTCTCAACGCCATTCTGAAGTTCGCTTGTGAAATGTTTCCACATTTCAGCGTCCTTTCCAATATTCTCTCATCCGCAGGATTGCAGCGTGTCGTTCTTTAACAACACAAGATGAGATTTCATTCCTCTCAATGATTCTTAAGAAAGAAATAAAAACTCATCTTGTGTTCGATTGCCTGTCAATGTTCACTTTCGGACAAGGATTTACTCAACTCATCAACGAAAGCTATCTTCACTTATACCACACTTGTGTAAAAAAGTCAATAGAAGGCTCTCGACTTTTGTTATTTATTCAGGAATTTTGCTAAAATAACAGAGATGGAAGATAAAAGAAACGTAATTGATAAATTTAAGGGTCGGAGCGAATCGGAGATTATAAATGAGTTGGATTCTGAAGATCACGGTTTGGTGATTGCGCTGGAAAATACCGAGCGAGATTTTAATATGGGGACAATTGTCAGGAGCGCTAATGCGTTCGGCGTGCGGCAGATTTATGTGATTGGGCGCAGACAATGGAATAAGCGCGGTGCAATGATGACGGATAAGTATCTGCACATTACGTATCTGGCAACGACAGAAGAGTTTGTTGAGAAAATGCGGGCTGAAGGTAGGAAAATTATCGCGATTGATAATATCGAGGGTAGTGTGAATATGTCGCAAACGTCGCTACCAAAGCGCGCGGTTTTGGTGTTTGGGCAAGAAGGGCCGGGGATTTCTGCAGAGCTGGCTGGCGCTGCGGATCAGATTGTGGCGATTGAGCAATTCGGCTCGACTCGCTCCATAAACGTCGGTGCGGCGGCGACTGTGGCGATGTATTGTTGGTTGCAGCAGAATGTGCTGGCGGAAAAATAGCTAATTGATTTCTACGCCTTGTTGGCTCAAAAAATCACGAGTTTCATCATCTAATTTACAATTTATGAAACGCGATCGTGCTGCCAATTTCCCACTGCCATAGACAAATTGCGTTTCCTTGTCATATTTCATACCACGGAAGTCGCAATCCTCCGCTTCAATAATAGCTTTTACGCCGCAAAAATCCACATTCCGAACTGACGAATCAGTAAAATAAATCGGTTGCCCATAAATATGCTTTGCGTCGTCCAGATTACAATTCTGAAACACGAAAAAGCCCATGACAAACTGGTCGAAATCAACGCCATGAAAATCCTCATCCGTAAAGTGAACAAACTCACCTTCTTGAATGGCGGGATAGCGCTCGTGTTGGTAGGCGGAAAAATCGTTAGCGCGAATAGATTCGGCAATGCGATGCGTGATGTTGTCCATAACTTAATAATACACCATTATTTCTCGCAATAACTCCGCCAGTTCCTACTTTACAAAAAGCATAAAATTTACTATAATAGACGTATGATTTTACCTAAATTCCATCATTCACACGTGTTGCCGAGGTAGGACTCTGATTTTTGATTGTATGCGCCGAGTTCTACCTCGGCGTTTTTGATTGCTATAAATAAGAAATAATGACATAATGGAGCTAACATGAGCAGTTTATCTACACAAAGTTACAAAGGTTCGCGAGACTATTTTCCAGAGGAAAAGCGTCTGCAGAATTACATTTTTAATGTTTGGCACAAGACGGTTGAGAGTTTTGGCTATGAAGAATACGGCGCGCCGCTGCTGGAGCCGCTAGATATTTATCTGGCGAAGTCAGGTCAGGAATTGGCGGGAGAGCAAACATACGCCTTTGAGGATCGTGGTGGTCGAATGGTGGCAATCCGTCCTGAGATGACGCCGTCGATTTCTCGAATGGTAGCGGCTAAGCGTCAGGAATTAGCGATGCCTGCACGGCTGTATTCAATTGCTAATTTTATGCGCTATGAACGACCGCAGCGTGGGCGTGAGCGTGAGTTTTGGCAATTGAACGCGGATTTGTTTGGCGTAGATGGCGCGGCGGCGGACGCGGAGATTATTGAGCTGAGCCATGCTAGCGTGATGAATTTTGGCGCCAAGCAAGAAATGTTTACGGTTAGGGTTAATAATCGCCAATTGATAAATCGTTTGATGAGTCAATTTTTGAAGCTTGATATTGTTGGCTCGACGATGATGATGAAGTTGCTTGATAGGAAAAATAAGATTCCTGCCGAGGAATTTAAGCGTCAGGCGATTGAGATTTTTGGTAGTCAAGCGTCAGAGGGTCTGCCGAAGCTAGCAAAAATGATCAGCATGAAATCTGTTGATGATTTGCCGAGCGAATTGATGGAAGATGAAAGCGTCAAGCAGCTTCGTGAAGTGATGAAATTGCTTAGCCAAAAAGGCATTACGAATGCAGTGTTTGATGTTACTTTGATGCGCGGACTGGACTATTACACGGGCATGGTTTTTGAGCTGTTTGATAATTCGCCAGAGAATAACCGAGCGTTGTTTGGCGGAGGACGATATGACGGATTGGTCGGGCTATTTGGCGTTGAACCGATTGCTACGGTCGGCGTTGGCATGGGCGCGACAACGATGGAGCAATTTTTGGAAGTGCATGGCTTGTTGCCGAAATTGGCATCTAAAACAGATGTGTACATAATTCCGGTGTTAAAAGAATCTATGGCTGGTGCGGACGATTTGGCTCGAAAATTGCGCAGTGAAGGCGTACGAGCAGAGCTGGATATCACTGGTAGAAAGATTGACAAACAGATAAAAGCGGCGTTAAAAAAGCAAATTCCGTTTGCGGTGTTTGTGGGTGAGGATGAAATTGCTAGCGGCGCATACACGGTTCGAAACTTGGTGGAGTCTGATGAGCAGAAAGTTGGCGCTGAGCGAATCGTGACAATTGTCAAAGATCGTCGATATGATGGCGATGAGGACGCTCTGTTTGAGATATAGCCTGATATCTGTTATAATTAGTCTTTATGAAGACTACTGTAAAAAAACTATCAGATACTAAAGTTCAATTGACGATTTCTTTGGGTGCTAGCGAATTGGCTGACGCAGAGCAGGTTTCCTTGGCAAAGTTGGCGCGCGACATCAAAGTTCCAGGCTTCCGCAAAGGAAAAGTTCCCGCAAGTATAGCCGCTAAGCACATTGATCCGAATGCGCTTCAGGAGCAGATTTTGGAGAACGCTTTGTCAAAGGCAGTAGCTGAGGCGTTTCTACAGGAAAAATTGCAAGCTTTGGATCGACCAAGTGTTGAGGTGAAGAAGTTTGTGCCGGGCGCTGAATTGGAATTTACGGCTGAAGTTGAAGTTATTCCGCCAGTAAAATTGGGCGATTACAAAAAATTGACAGCGAAAAAAGAAGTAGCCAAGGTCGAAGATAAAGATGTCGATGAGGTTATTGAGCGAATCCGTAAAAACTATTCCGAAAAATCAGAGGTCAAGCGTGCTGCTAAGGCTGGCGATGAAGCCGTGATTGACTTTACGGGAAAGAAAGACGGCGTGGCGTTTGACGGCGGTTCGGCTAAGGAATATGGTTTGAGGCTTGGCGAAGGTCAATTCATTCCTGGATTTGAAGAAGGTGTGATTGGTCATAAGGCTGGTGAAGAGTTCGATTTGAAACTGAAATTCCCAGAGGATTATCACGCTGAGAATTTGGCAGGTCAAGACGTTGTGTTTACCGTGAAACTTCACAAGGTTAACGAATTGAAGTTGCCAGAATTGAATGATGAATTTGCTGCAAAATGTGGTCCATTTACAGAGATGAAAGAAGTAAAAGCGGACATCAAGCGTGAACTCACCGCGCAAAAAGAGCGCGAAGCTGATGAGAAATTTAAGGACGCGCTGGTTGGTGAATTGACGGAAAAAAGTAAAGCCGCACTGCCAGAACTTTTGGTTGAGGATCAATTGCGATCAATCGAGCGTGACTTGACTCAGAATTTGATGTACAGCGGACTGAGTTTGGATAGCTATTTGAAGACTCAGGGCTTCAAGGATAAGGAAGAGTGGACGAAGAAAGAAGCTCGTCCAGCCGCCGAAAAGCGCGTTAAGGCTGGCTTGGTATTGGCGGAATTGTCGAAGGAATTGAAGATTGATGTTTCTCGTGACGAGATTCAAGAGCAGATTAATTTCTTCAAGCAACAATACGGCAAAGATAAGAAAATATTAGAGCAATTTGATAATCCAAACGTCCACCGCGACATTGCTAATCGAATAATTACAGATAAAACCGTTGCTAAATTGGTCGAATTAAACACGAAGAAATAGGGTAAATATGCCAAAATCATATCTCATTCCAACTGTCGTTGAAAAGTCGGCCGACGGCGAGCGTGCCTTTGATATCTATTCGAGATTGTTGAATGAGAGAATTATTTTCCTTGGTGAAGACGTTAACGAGCATACCGCTAACAGTGTAGTGGCGCAATTGTTGCATTTGGCATATGTTGACCCGCAAGCTGATATATCGCTATATATCAATAGTCCAGGCGGCAGCGTTTATGATGGAATGGCAATTTACGATACGATGAATTTTATTAAGCCCGATGTGGCGACGTATGGAATTGGTTTGCAGGCAAGCATGGGAGCGTTTTTGCTCAGCTCTGGCGCTAAGGGCAAGAGGTTTTGCTTGCCGCACGCTAAGGTGATGATTCATCAGCCGTCTTCTGGAACGCACGGAAAAGTGACCGACATGGAAATTGACATGAAGGAAACTTTGGAAGTTAAGGAGATGCTAGCGAAGATTATGGCGAAAAACACTGGTCAGAAGTTGGCTAAGGTTAAATCCGATATGGAGCGTGACTATTGGATGACGCCAGATGAAGCCGTAAAATACGGTCTAATCGACAAAGTCTTGACTAAATTGTCGTAAAAAATTGCGTGTTTGTTGTTAAAACTACTAGTAATTCTGCTTGTGGTTTTTGGAGGATATTGTCATAATTTGAAGTAAGCGAGGAGGGCTTATGAGGCAATATTTAGATGCATTGAAATACGTTCGTGATAACGGTGTGCAAAAAGGTGATCGTACAGGAACAGGAACGACGGAAGTTTTTGGTATTCAGACGCGATATAATTTGGCGGACGGATTTCCAGCTATGACCACGAAGAAGTTATATTTCAAAAGCGTCGCTCATGAGCTTTTATGGTTTCTTAAGGGTACGGGCAATATTGAATATTTGGCACAAAACGGCGTTCATATTTGGGATGAGTGGCCGTACAAGAATTATTTGGAAAAAACTGGTCAGGAAATACCAGAAATTAACGGCGATGAATGGCGCGCTGGAATGAAGGAATTTATTGATAAGATTGCGAACGATCACGCGTTTGCTGAAGAATGGGGAAATTTGGGTCCTGTTTATGGTGTTCAGTGGCGAAAATGGCCGGATGGGAAGGGTGGAACTATTGACCAGATTCAGAACGCCATTGACACGATAAAGACAAATCCAGAGTCGCGTCGGAATATCGTGAGCGCGTGGAATGTGGCGGAAATTGATGACATTGTCCAAGCCGGCGGGCTGCCTCCGTGTCATACGATGTTTCAATTTAACGTAAGACCTGGCAAGAACGGCGAGAAGGACAAGCTGGATTTGGCGCTGACTCAGCGCTCGGCAGATATATTCCTTGGTGTGCCGTTTAACATTGCCAGCTATGCACTGCTTTTGTCGATTGTCGCTCAAGTTACCGACAAGCAACCCGGCGAGTTTATCCATACCTTAAATAGCGCACATATTTACAATAATCACCGCGCGCAAGTTGACGAGCAATTATCGCGCCGTCCGTTGCCGCTACCAAAGCTGTGGTTGAATCCAGACATCAAGAGTATTGATGATTTCACGATTGATGATATCCGTCTGGAGAATTATGAGTGTCATTCAGCGATAAAAGCGCCGATTGCCGTGTAGTGTGATTCTCGCGGTCAGTGATTTGCACTTATAGCCTGAGCGGCTAAGGTTTATTTTTTACGGAGATTTTTCTTTGGCGGAAGTATATACTTGTCAACTTCCGGGTCATACAATAAGGTAGCAATCTTTCCTGCTATATACTTCACTCGTCCATCATCGTCGGGCGCTTCATTGAACAGCATGACATCCTCTTTGAATAGTCCGGTAGCTTTGTCAGGGTATTGTGCACCTCTGCGTATTGCGTTCGTAGTGTATTCTGAGCTGTCTTCAGAGTTTAATATTTGTATACGCGCTTCGTTATTCATGTGTTATATCATACCACAAATACCAAATATTGTCAACTTAAGAAGGCTATTTTCTTTTATACGTCACAAAATCAAAATCGTAATTATTTTCATTATCTGCCGAATGATGTACGCGACTTATTTCCTCCCATACGTCCATATCTATCTCTGGGAAAAAAGTGTCAGCATCGGGGAATTCGGCGTCAATTTCCGTGGTGTAAATAGTGTCAATTTCTGGAATGCCTAGCGCATCTTTATAAACTCGTGAGCCGCCAATAATAAAAGTCGGATATCGCGATAAAGCCAGGGCGCTTCGTAAATTCATAGCCGTCAGGACTTTTTTGACGCCAGTCGGCTTGGACGAAATGACAATATTTTCTCTGTCTGGAAGCGGTCGCGAACCGATTGACTCAAACGTTTTTCTGCCCATAATGACATTGCTATTTCTCGTCAATCGCTTAAAATTCACCAAGTCGGCCGGCAAACTTCGCCCCCACGGCATATCGCCATTTTGTCCGATGGCGCGGTTTTTATCGTAAGCTACAATAATGGCTTTTTCCATAATTTCAGTTTAACATGCTGTAAAATTTACCGAAAGCTTGATAGGAATGCGTAAACTTGCCATAATAAGATTTGGTAGAAAGATCACGCAATGGGAGGTGTTTAGTGAGCGTGTATTCAAATAAAGATATTTTGGCGGCGATTGAAGACGGGACAATTGTCTGTACGCCGTTCAACCCAAAAAACGTATCGGAAGCCAGCTTAGATTTTACGCTAGGCTTTAATTTTTATAAACAGGAATATGATGATATTTCGCGAGTTTATAATCCGTTTGACGAATCTGATGTCAATCGATACTTCAAGGGTCCGCTTAAGGCAATTCCGCACGTTGAATGGTGTGAGCGGCACGGTTTTCGGGAATTTAAGAATATTCCGCCAGATCATCCGATTATCGTTTTGAAGCCTGGTGAGCGAATTTTAGCACATACGCACGAATTTGTTGGAATTCGGACGCATGGCGGCGCGGCTGAGGTGAAAAGTCGTAGCTCTTGGGGACGAAACGGCGTGGCGGTGTGTTTTGATGCTGGCTGGGTTGATCCGGGATATATCAATAGAATTACGCTTGAGATTTACAATTTGAACAAGCACGAGAGCGTAGTTTTGCCTGTCGGTGAGAGAATTGGGCAATTGATTTTTCATCACACTGGTCATGTTGACGGCGGATATGCTAGTGGGCGCGGCGGAATGAGCGGTAAATATCAGCACACTGACGATTTGGATGAATTGATAAAAACTTGGCGCCCAGAAATGATGCTGCCGCGGGCGTTTAAGGATCGTCGGCATAAATCGATGGAAATCGCGGGACTTAGCGAGGGGATTTTGTGATGATGGCAGGTTCGATGTTTCGCTCACGTACGAAAGAGAAAGAATATATTGATCACAGGAAAAAGCACAAGTCTGACAGCTGTGATTTTTGTCAATTGGTAAAACATCACACAGATCAGGTCGTTGATGAAACGGCGCACTGTCTGATTATTAAGAATAGATTTGGCTATAATTTTTGGGATGGCTGCGGCGTGGATGATCATTTGATGGTGATACCGAAACGGCACGTGGACTCGCTGGCAAATTTGAGCGATGAGGAAAAAATTGACTATATGAATCAGATTGCGAAGTTTGAGAGTGACGGCTATTCAATTTACGCTCGAGCCCAAGGCAGCAAAACCAAGTCGATGATACATCAGCATACTCACTTGATAAAAATTGATGGAAAAACGAAAAAATGGCTGGTATTTCTACGGAAGCCACACATTGTAATTACGAGGTGATGATGAGTGACGCGGGAAAATATATAGTTATCGAAGGTAATGACGGGACGGGCAAGTCGACGCAGGTTTCGAAATTGGCGGAATATTTTCGGTCAATCGGGCGAACGGTTTGCGTGATTGAAGAGCCGGGAAGCGATGATCCGGAAAAATCAACTCCGATAGCAAATGAACTTCGAAAGGTGATTAAAAATGGCGATTTGGCGCGCTCTGCGGCGGTGAATGTGGCGCTATTTTCTGCAGCTCGGCGTGAATTGTGGCGGGAAAAAATTCAGCCTGCGTTGGAGCGTGGGGAAATTGTTTTGAGCGCGAGGAATTATATTTCAACGCTGGTTTATCAGGGTCGAGGCGAAGGTTATAACGAATCGGAGATTCTGCGATTGACAGAATTGTTCACCGATGAAAAATACTTGAGGCCGGACGTTATGGTTATTTTAAGTTTGAGTCGCGATAAACGGGAAGAGCGAATTTCTATGCGCGGCGAGCTGAAAAATCCCGACACTTTTGAGTCGCGCGGGCAAGATTTTCAGAAAAAAGTCGACGATGGATATTTGGAAATTGCCGAGGCATACGGAATTCCGGTAATTTCTGCTGACGGGACGATTGACGAAGTTCATAATATGTTGATTGATAATATTGAAAAACACTAGTAAAACCCCTTGATTTTATTGACACTTTTCGTCATAATGAGTAGTTATAGAAGTAGTGTATTCATGGCGGGTGAAAATTGCGAGTGGCAAATCGTGATTTTGGGCTATGAATTAGAGATCTTCACGGCCGTCTATTAACCACTAATTAAAGCGAGGAGTGTTTACGCCTGTGGCAAAAAAACCAACCACAAGTAGCGAGCGCGTCTATTTCACCTCTGGTGATAATGCCCTGCCGCTACCAAACTTAATCGCTCACCAAAAAGATTCTTGGCGTTGGTTCGTCGAAGAAGGTTTGAGTGAGATATTTTCAGAAATTAATCCAATTGACGACTATACTGGTCAGAAGTTGTCATTAAAGTTCGGCAAATACTATTTTGGCGAGCCAAAAAACACTGACCAATTTGCCAAAGAAAACAACTTGACATTTGAAGCTCCGCTGCACGCAACAGTTGAATTGACAAACAAGACAACTGGCGTAGTTGAAGAGCAGGAAATTTACCTCGGTGAATATCCATGGATGACTGAGCGCGGTACGTTCATTATCAACGGTACGGAGCGCGTGGTTGTTAGTCAGTTGATTCGCTCTGCTGGTGTTTTCTTCACTGCTGAAACAATAGCGGGACGTAATTACTACGGCGCGAAAATCATTCCAGGACGTGGAGCTTGGATGGAATTTGAGACGGCTTCTAACGGCGCGATTTACGTAAAAATTGACCGCCGCCGCAAGATGCCAGCAACGACTTTGTTGCGCGCTTTGGGCTATCCAAAGACTAGCGAAATTAAGGAATTGTTCGCTGATATTGATACTGGCGACGTAAAATACATTGACGAAACTTTGGATAAGGATACTTCTCGTGGTGCAAATGAGGCGTTGATTGAGGTTTATCGTCGATTGCGTCCAGGCGACTTGGCAACGGTTGATAACGCTCGTCAGATGATTGAGCGAATGTTCTTTGACTTCAAGCGGTTTGATTATTCGCGGGTTGGTCGTTATAAATTGAACCAACGCTTGGGTCTGGATGTTGCTAATACGGCTGAAAATCGTACGTTGCAGATGAGCGATTTGGTAGCGATTTTGCGTGAAGTTATTCGCTTGAACAATACGCAAGAGCCAGCTGACGACATTGACGCATTGAGCAACCGCCGAGTTCGCTTGGTTGGTGAATTGATTGCTCGACAATTCCGTGTTGGTATGCTCCGAATGCAACGCAACGCAATGGATCGTATGAGTGTGGCTGATTTGGAAAGTGTTAACCCAAGTCAATTGATCAACGCTCGTCCAATTGTTGCAGCTGTTCGTGAATTCTTTACTTCAAGCCAGCTGTCACAGTTGCTTGACGAGGTTAACCCATTGTCAGAATTGAGCCACAAGCGACGCTTGAGCTCGACTGGTCCTGGCGGTTTGACTCGTGAGCGCGCTGGATTTGAGGTTCGCGACGCCCACCCAACTCATTATGGTCGTATTTGTTCAGTGGAAACACCAGAAGGTGCGAACATCGGTTTGGTGCTGAACTTGGCGGCTTACGCACGTGTTAACGAATATGGATTTATTGAAACTCCATATCTTCGTGTAAAAGACGGCAAAGTGACTGACGAACTTGTTTACTTGGATGCTTCACAGGAAATTGGCGAAGTTATCGCTGACGCTGGTGAGGCTCTCAACGAAGACGGAACTTTCCGAGATGAGCGTGTTAACGCCCGTAGCAATATGCAGCCATCGCAAGTTGATGCTAGCCAGGTTACTTACATGGACGCAGCTCACCGTCAGATTCTAGGTTCGACTGCGGCGTTGGTTCCGTTTATTGAAAAGACGCGCGTTGACCGTGCTTTGACTGGCTCAAACATGCAACGTCAGGCGGTTCCGCTATTGTGTCCAGAATCCGCAACTGTTGGTACTGGAATTGAGAAGGCTGTGGCCGAGAATAGTGGTCACTTGATTCAAGCTGGTGGCGACGGCGAAGTCGTTCGTGCTGATGCCGACGAAGTTCATGTTAAATATGCTGACGGCGTAAAAATTTATACGTTGAAGCATTTCGTGAAGAACAATGACGATCGTTGTTACAACCAAAAAGTCCGCGTTGAGCGTGGCGACAAGGTGAAGAAGGGCGACATTCTGATTGAAGGCGCTTCAATTGCCGGCGGTGAAATTGCTCTAGGTAAAAACCTTCTGGTTGCCTTCATGCCATGGGGTGGCTACAACATGGAAGACGCGATTATTATGAGTCGTCGCCTGGTTGAAGATGATCGATTGACAAGCATTAACATTAAAGATTACACCGTTGAAGTTCGTGAAACGAAGCTTGGTCCAGAGATTGTGACGCGCGATATTCCAAACGTTTCCGAGGAAAGTTTGCGTCACTTGGACGAGAACGGAATTGTTCAAATCGGTTCCGAGGTTAAGGCTGGCGATGTTTTGGTCGGTAAGATTACACCAAAGGGCGAGCAGGAATTGAGCTCTGAGGAGCGCTTGCTTCGTGCAATCTTCGGTGAAAAAGCTAAGGATGTTCGCGATACATCACAGCGAATGAACAACGCGGGCGGCGGTAAAGTTGTTGGCGTTAAGATCTTTAGTCGTGAAAATGGTCACGAGTTGAAGGCTGGCGTTTTGATGCAAATTCAGATCTTTGTTGCGCAATTACGAAAGATTGGCGTTGGTGACAAGATGGCTGGACGCTTCGGCAACAAGGGTGTTGTGGCGAAGGTTCTTCCTGTTGAAGATATGCCATTCCTAGAGGATGGTACGCCGGTTGACGTAGTTTTGAACCCACTTGGTGTGCCAAGCCGTATGAACCTTGGTCAGATTTTTGAAACTCACCTTGGTATGGCGGCGCGAGCATTGGGCTACCGCGTAGCAACTCCGTCATTTAACGGTGTTCCAAGCGAGAAGATTTCTGACGAGCTAGAAAAAGCTGGTTTGGCGCGTGACGGTAAGAGTCAATTGTTTGACGGTCGTACCGGTGAACCATTTGAGGAGCGAACAACAGTTGGTGTGATGCACATGATTAAGTTGCACCACATGGTTTCTGACAAGATTCACGCCCGCTCAACTGGTCCATACACGATGGTTACTCAGCAGCCGCTTGGTGGTAAAGCACAAAACGGTGGTCAGCGCTTCGGTGAAATGGAGGTTTGGGCGCTGGAAGCTTATGGCGCCGCCGCAACCTTGCAGGAAATGTTGACAATTAAGTCCGACGACGTTTACGGTCGTGCAAAGGCTTACGAGTCAATCATCAAGGATGAGCCGATTGTTGGTCCAAAACTTCCAGAATCCTTTAACGTGTTAGTTAAGGAGCTTCAAGGTTTGGGTCTTCGAGTTGATTTGGTTGACGACGAAGCAACAGTTGACGCCGAACACGTTATTGCTTCAAGCGGTCCGGAAGACAAAACCGTTGCCGCTGATGACGAGGAAGAAGAAAAATACTTGGACGAATCAGATGACATCGGTGAAATTGACGATGGTATGAGCGTGCAAGATATTGATGAAGTAGAAGAAATAAAGGAGGACGCGTAAGATGGCAAATTCTGCATTTAACGCAACGGGCATCAGCGATTTTGACGCGGTTCGTTTGGCGGTAGCTAGCCCAGAAGATATTCTGAAATGGAGCTACGGCGAAGTTTTGAAGCCAGAAACAATTAACTATCGCACACAAAAGCCAGAGCGTGACGGATTGTTCTGTGAGCGAATCTTTGGTCCAGTTAAGGATATCAATCCACACGACTCAAAGCTTAAGGGTGTACGTTCACGCGAAGCTGCTGTCGATAAGAATGGCGAATTAGTCACTAAGTCAATCGTTCGTCGTGAGCGAATGGGGCATATTCAATTGGCAGTTCCAGTTGCACACATTTGGTTTATGCGCGGCACTCCAAGCGCAATGAGCCAGCTGCTTGGTATGACGGTTCGCAATATTGAGAAAATCGTTTACTTTGCAACTTACGTCATCTTAAACGTTGACGAAGCAACTCGCGATCAATATTTGGCAGATTTGGAAGCGGAAACTGATTTGGCCCGTAAGGCTATCAAAATCCGTTACGAAAAAATGGCTGAAGAAGATGGCGCTGATGTTAAGCAATTGGCGAAAGAGCAGAGCCGTGAAGTCGAGGAATTGGAAGAATCTTACGTTGGTAAGAAATCTCAATTGGAGAGCTTAAACAGGGGTGCTTTGATCTCAGAGAGCGAATATCGCAACTTGCCAGAAGAATATGACGAATTGATTGAAGTTGGCATGGGTGCTAGCGCGGTCAAAGAACTCTTGGACAAGATTGAGTTGCCAAAGCTTATTGCTGAATTGACAGAGGAAGCTGAAACTGCAAAAGGTCAGCGACAGAAGAAGTTGCTAAAGCGCTTGAAGATGTTGGAGAGTATGGAATCTGCTGGTATTAAGCCATCAAGCCTATGTATGACCGTTCTGCCAGTTATTCCTCCGGATCTTCGTCCAATGGTGGCGTTGTCTGGTGGCCGATTTGCGACATCTGACTTGAACGATTTGTATCGCCGAATTATCAACCGAAACAATCGCTTGAAGAAGTTGATTGAGCTTAACGCGCCAGAAGTTATTCAGCGCAATGAAAAGCGTATGCTCCAGGAAGCTGTTGACGCTTTGATTGACAATTCAGCATCACGCGGTCGTGCAGTTAGCTCGACTGGTGGTCGCCGCAGCTTGAAGAGTTTGAGTGATATGCTAAAGGGTAAGCAAGGTCGCTTCCGCCAGAACCTTCTTGGTAAGCGCGTTGACTATTCTGGCCGCTCGGTTATCGTGGTTGGTCCAAAATTGAAGATTAACCAATGTGGTTTGCCAAAGCAAATGGCGCTGGAATTGTTCAAGCCGTTCGTGATTAGTTGGTTGATTAAGAACGAATTTGCGCACAATATTCGCTCGGCTTCACGCCTAATTGAAGCTGGTGAAGCGGTAGTTTGGGACGCGCTGGATTCAGCAATTGAAGGTAAGTATGTGTTGCTTAACCGCGCACCAAGTTTGCACCGTTTGTCAATTCAAGCTTTCCAGCCAGTTTTGGTTGAGGGAAAAGCTATCCAATTGCACCCGCTAGTTTGTGCCGGATTTAACGCCGACTTCGACGGTGACCAGATGGCTGTTCACTTGCCGCTATCGAAAGAGGCTCAGGCTGAAGCTCGTGAATTGATGAGCGCAACTGCCAACTTGTTGAAGCCTGCCGATGGTGCGCCAGTGCTGCACATTTCGCAGGACATCGTTCTTGGTAACTATTACTTGACTTACGATAAGCCGCAAGCTCAGACTGATAAGGTTAAGACTTACAGTTCTGTTTACGAAGCAGAAATGGCTTACGACAATGGCGTAATTCACTTGCAAACCCCAATTCGTATCTTTGCGAAAGGTAAAATGCGTGAAACAACTTTGGGCCGCGTCTTCTTCAATGAGATTCTGCCTGAAGATTTCCCATACGACAACAACGTCCAGACTAAAAAGCAGCTTAAGAAAGTGTTGGCACAAATCTTTAACAAGTACGGCGCCGAAGAAACCGCTAAGATTGCAGACCGCATGAAGGGTCAAGCTTTCCGCTTTGCTACGGTTGCGGCTGTGTCTACTGGTATGACCGACTATGTCCACTTTGAGGAAATCCCTCAATTTGTGGCTGAAGGTGATGCTAAGGCGGCTTTGATTTCTGAGCAATTCGACCAAGGTTTGATTACAGAGGAAGAGCGATACAACTTGACGGTTAGCGCATGGCGAAACGTCGACAATAAGATTACAGCATTCCTGAAAGACCAATTGGCGCACATGGACACCAGTATTTCTATGATGGTCAACTCTGGTGCTCGTGGTGATATTTCCAACGTGAAGTTGGCGAGCGCGATGATTGGTGTTCAGATGGACGCAACCAACCATGAGATTGAGCTTCCAATCCGCAGCTCTTACACCGGCGGTTTGTCTAGTCTTGAAGCCTTTATCGCAACCCGTGGTGCACGTAAGGGTCTTATTGACACGGCTCTTAAGACTGCCGACTCGGGTTACTTGACTCGTCGTTTGGTAGATGTTGCACAAGATGTCTTTACTGTTGAAGATACTGATGGTGACGATGAAGGTTACGCAATTTACCGATCAGAAACCGAAGAGACGATGATTGACTTCTCGAACCGTTTGGCTGGTCGTTATGCTGCTGAAACAATCCCAGGTCACGTCAATAAGAACGAATTGATCACGCGTGAAATCGCAGATTCAATTGACGACGACGAGAGTATTGAAAGCGTTAAGATTCAGTCTGTATTATCGACAAATAACCTTAATGGTATTCCGCAGCGAAGTTACGGTATTGATATGTCGACTGGTAAATTGGTTGGCAATCATCAGCCAGTTGGTGTTATCGCCGCTCAGTCAGTTGGTGAGCCAGGTACTCAGTTGACGCTTCGTACCTTCCACAACTCTGGTGTTGCTGGTGGTGACATTACTCAAGGTTTGCCTCGTGTTGAAGAGTTGTTTGAAGCGCGCACACCAAAGGGTCAAGCATTCATTACGGAAGTTGCTGGTTTGGTTGACGTTTGGGAAGATGGCAAGAAGTATATCGTTCAAATTACGCCAGAATCTGGCAAGGTTGAGCGATTGCCATTGGAAGGCCGAACTGTTGTAGTTAAGGCTGGCTCAAGCGTTAAGGCTGGCGATGTCTTGGCAACTGGCGAGAGCGACACTCGACCTTTGATCGCGCCATTTGACGGTGTGATTGAGTCGGCTGAGGATACTTTGGTGATCGCGGCAGAGGCTGCTTCACCAACTCGTTATGAAATCTCAGGCAATATGCAGTTGGTCGTTAAGGCAAACGATGTTGTTGAAGCTGGTGATCGATTGACAACTGGATCATTGAACTTGCACGATTTGATGCGACTTAAGGGTGTTGAGGCAACTCAGCGCTACATCATCAACGAAGTTCTGCGAATCTACGCTGCTCAGGGTCAGGACGTGGCTGACAAGCACTTGGAGATTATTGTTCGCCAAATGTTTAGTCGCGTGCAAATCGAAGATGCTGGTGATAGCGAATTCGTGACTGGCGACATCGTTTCTAAGGCCGCTGTGGTCAATGCGAATAAGCAATTGGCTGCTGAAGGTAAGAACTTGATTAGTTACACACAATTGCTACTCGGTATCACAAAGGTGTCAATCTGGAGTGACTCATGGCTATCAGCCGCATCCTTCCAGGACACTACTCGCGTTTTGATCAACGCCGCCGTATCTGGTCGAGCCGACCACTTGCACGGTTTGAAGGAAAACGTCATCATCGGACGCAAGATTCCAGTAGGAACTGGTGCTGTCGAAGAAGATGAAGAATTCGAAACACCGAGCGAAGACGAATTCAGTGGAGAAGAAATCGCTGCTTAGTAGGTAGGTCTGACCGCAATAATCCGCAACACCCGCACCTTGACTATAAGGTCGGGTGTTTTGCGTATGATGATTATTTTATTTAGTAGCTCATAAAGCACTGTATGTAGATTCGAAGTCTTTGTTTTGGATGATATGTATTGACTTTTTAACTCAGGTATGATATAAATTATATTAGCTTTTACACAACCGTGTGAAAGAGTACTTCACAGCAAGGGAGAATATGATGTATCTTATCTCGGCAATAGTTGCGACTTTGGCTGGTCTGACAATCTCTATCCCTGTCGTCTATCTGATGACATCTCAGGAAGGAGCAAAGATCAGAGATATGGACGATGAGAAGGAGAAGCGCTCAGCTAATCTCCAGCTCAAGGTCACGAGGGTGTTTTGTATCCTTCTGCTCATGTTTATCATGTGGGCAGCAGCCAATATGCTGTCATATGCGGATCAGACTAGTCACTACAAAGAGGAAAGGGTAGGAGCGACGCTGTCCGATCTTGTCTCTAGCTTTGGGCTAGAGTCTGGCGAAGAGTATCCGATCGTCATAGGGGATAAGACCACTGTCGACAGTGGTCAGGTTTCCTATGGCGGGGGGATGTTTTACGTCAAAGGAGAAGGGCAATGGACGTCGAGTACGTCCATTTTAGTTGCCTTCGAGGGTGACAATGGCTCCTATATTCTAGAGATTCCAATTTCTAGGGTCACCTTCGATGTTCGCCAGAACATCGAAGAGGCGTCTATGTCCGTATATGTGCCAGACACTAAGCAGCCTGAGGAGGTAGCCTATTGGCAACACTCCTACACCTGCAACAACAGCACCTGGTCTTATGGCTGGGTGCGGGCGAATTGCACAGCCTTACCTAGCCGTCTCATCGTCTCAGATGACGTGTCAAGGCAAGGACTTTCTCCTGTAATAGCTGACGCTTTTAAAGCGTCAGCTGGGGCGAAAATCACCCTTTCACCGAGTATGTACAACGACATTCTTGGTGCTAAGTAAGGCTGAGTAGTCCTGAGCAATCCTGTGGAGTAACACTCCACTCTTGTCGCGTGTCGAGTAAAAACTCCACGGACAGGGGTGGAGTTTTTACTTTAAATTGATTTTTTATAGGGAAAAAATTATATAATATAAACAATTAAAGGAGGTTTTATGCCAGTATATAACAAACTTGTCCGTGATAAAATTTTGGAAATCATTAAGGACAACGGGCAAAAATCAACTCACAAAATACTTACGGCAGACGAATATGCCGTGGAGCTTACAAAAAAGCTAGTCGAAGAAGTTGAGGAATATAAAAAAGATAAAAATACTGATGAGCTTGCCGATATCATGGAAGTAGTCTATGCTCTCGCAAATCTGCATGGTTGTACTGTGGAAGAATTAGAAAAAATTCGCGCAGAAAAAGCAGAAAAACGTGGCGGCTTTGAAAAGAGAATATTCCTAGTGGAGGTTATGGATTAGGGTGAGTATGTGTGACAAGTTATGTCTATTTTGTGCAAGGAATTCATCTCTGACAATGAGTACCCTGTTTTTGTATAAATAAGTTGCGTAACTCAAAGGACTCTATGTTGCTCATCTACTTTTATCTGGATTGGCCTCTTAAGTTTAATTCCTTAGACTCTGAGTATTTACTTTTACGAAATCTGTGCTAGAATAGATGTAGAGTTTCCTCTTTTCGGAGTGCGCGGTGGTTTGAATGTGTACAGGCTGCAATCTCGGCGGAAAAGGTATAGACACGGAGAGGAGTTGCTGAATCCAAACCGTAAGGCAAATTGCCATAATTAGTAAATCAACCAAGGAGAAATTGGATGCCAACAATCAACCAATTGGTGCGCAAACCGCGCCAAACGGCTAAGAAAAAGTCCAAGTCGCCAGCACTAGGTCGTATTCATAACGCCCTAAAAACACGTTATTACGACCAGAACGCACCGCTTAAGCGTGGTGTTTGTGTGCGTGTGACGACTAAGACGCCAAAGAAACCAAACTCAGCTTTGCGTAAAGTTGCTCGTGTTAAGTTGAATAACGGCTATGAAGTTTGGGCGTACATCGGTGGTGAAGGCCACAACTTGCAGGAGCACGCTGTGGTCTTGATCCGCGGTGGTCGTGTGCCTGACCTTCCAGGTGTGCGTTATCACATCGTACGTGGTGCGCTTGACCTTCAGGGTGTTAATAACCGCAAGAAGGGTCGCTCTAAGTACGGTACAAAGAAAGGGGATAAATAATCATGCCTCGTAAAGTTACCAAGAAATTGCAGCGTGAACTTAAACCTGATCGCCGATACCAAAGCGTACTAGTTCAGCGTTTGATCAACAAGTCAATGCTAGACGGTAAGAAATTGGCGGCTGAGCGCGCTGTTTACACAGCCCTAGAAACTGCTGCTAAGAAATTAGATTCTGAAGATCCATTGGCAGTGTTTGAAAAAGCATTGAAGAACGTTAGCCCAAGCTTTGAGGTTAAATCTCGCCGCGTTGGTGGTGCTAACTATCAGATTCCATTCCCAGTTCAGGGACATCGACAATTGCACTATGCGTTTAGCTGGCTAGTCCAAGCAGCTCGCGCTCGTAGTGGAATGCCGTATTCACAGCGTTTGGCATTGGAAATTGTTGACGCTTACAATGAAGCCGGTGCTGCCTTCAAGAAGAAGGAAGACACGCATAAGATGGCTGAAGCTAACCGCGCATTTGCGCACTTTGCTCGCGGCTAATTATTGCCCGAAAGCAAAATCAGAAAATCGCTCTAAACGGGGCGATTTTTTGGTATAATAGAAAAAATTAGGAGGGAAGATGTCGAGTTTTTCGTTTGATATTGTGTCAGAAATTGACAAGGCTGAGATGAATAATGTTTTCATGCAGGCTGAAAAAGAAATTCAAGGGCGTTATGATTTTAAGGGGACGAGTGCGGCAATTGATTGGTTGGACGATAAGAAAGGTTTGAAGATTACGGGCGACAGCGATTGGCAAGTTGACGCCGTGTTAGACATTGTGCGTAAGAAATTGGCGGGGCGCGGTCAGTCAAGCAAAGTTTTGGATTTATCAAAAGAAAAAGTTGTTTCGAACTTGAAGACGGCTTGGGAAATTCCGTTCAAGCAAGGCCTCGATCAGTCGACAGCGAAGCAGATTGCTGCTGATATTCGTGCTAATGCGCCGAAAGCTAAGCCGCAAATTCAGGGCGACCTCATTCGTGTTACTTCTGCGTCGAAGGACGAATTGCAAAAAGTTATTAGTTTATTGCGAGAAAGTGATTATGACACGCCTCTGCAGTTTGTAAATTATCATTAGGATTGGAGTAGTATGAATCAGAAGTCAATGAAGAAGTTAAAAATTGTAGCCATCGTTCTGGGTGTAGTTTTCTTAGTCTCTGTTATAGTTGGGCTGATTGTCGTTAATAATAACCGCTCTTCCGGAGTTAGTAAAACCGCAAAAAAGAAGATCCAGAAGATTTTTGCCGAAGAAGATGCTAAGAGCTTGCAAAAAGTCGTTTCCAAATATGGCTATTCAATTCGATACGACAAGAGTATTTTTACTGGTGAAGGTCACGTCTTAAATAAAGACTCTAATGAAAAACAGTATAGCGCCACCACGTATGCTGATGATGAGCTGAAAGAAAGCCGTGCTTATGCGATTTTGCGATTACATTTCAGAAAAGGTTCAGAAAAGCCGAAGGAGGAAGAAGAGAAGTTTTCATTTAGAAAAATTATGCCAGACTTCTCAATCATAACTTCGCGCAAAAAAGCTTATTTTGACCGATCAACGATGCCCGAGGAATACAAGGACACGAAGAAATATTCAGATTTGGACTTAATGCTTCAGGGCGATATTAACAAGCAGAAAAAGGATAACCCAAACTTAAAATATCACACTAGCGACGCGACGATTTCTGGGCGTAAGTTTAAGAAGATGGTCGTCGATTACGGAAGCACTATTGACGGCAAGTGGCAGAAAACCGGCGAAAAAATAACTTATTTAACGATTCAGAACGGTAGGCCGTACTGGATGACGATTTTTGCATTGAGCAAGAATCCGTACACACAGCCATACATTGACCAGCTGGAGGCGCTGGTTGCTAAGGTTACTTTCCAGAATCCAGACAGTAGCTACTTGGTTAGGGCTGATGGCAATAATGAGGCGCAAGTGGCTTCCGCTATGATAGCTAAGACCGAAACTAAGGCGGAAAATTTCTCAGAAGATAAAGATACCACGAACACCTTGGAAGAACTGGATGAGGAGTCTGTTATTAAAGTGGTGGCAAGGAATCAAATTGCTACGGTCCGCGTGGGAACATATCGTTGTGCTGATATGATTTATACGGCGCAGAATGGCGCGAGTATGCAGCTTAATGGCTTATGTACGGGTGGAATTGGTAGTGGATCGATTGTTTCTGACGACGGCTACATCGCTACAAATGGACATGTGACCGAGGTCTCGAACCAAAGCATGATCATGGGCATTAATACGCAAGAGAACATGAATAAATATATAAAGTTTGTGGTAGACGCGGGCTATGTGACTCGAGAGACGCTTCGGGATTTGGCAAATAAGGCTGATGGCGGCGATCAGAGCGCGCAGGTGGCAATTCTCGGTCTTATCAATCAGGTTCCTGCCGATAATATACGTTCGCAAAACGATCGATACGATTATGTCATCCAGACCTCAAGCGAACCTATTGCGCGCGAAGATGACGGTTCGGGCAATCTTAAGTGGAAAAAGACGAAGACTAACATTCCGGCTAAGAAAATTGACGCGGAAGTTGATTTGAAGGGTCATGGCATGGATCTGAATAGCGACAAAAGTGATGTGGCGATTCTGAAGGTTGAAGGACGATTTCCAGCGGTAGAGCTAGGCGATAGTTCTAGGATTTCTAGAGGCGATCGGGTGACGGCGATTGGTTATCCAGCAATTGTCGACGATGGCGTAAATACGAAGAAGAGTAAGACTGTGCCAACCGTTACTCAGGGAGATGTTTCTGGTTCGGGCAGTGACGCGGGTGGTCATAAGCTGTTTTCAATGAGCGCGCAAATTGCGGCGGGTAACAGTGGTGGTCCAGCGTTCGACGAAGACGGCAAACAGATTGGATTGAACACTTACGGCGGCTCATCTTGTGCGGATAGGAGCGAGCGCAACAATTCTTGCTTTGGAGAGGGGATATTCCGCGATATTGCCGATCTGAAAACTATGGCGAAGAAAAATAATGTTGCGTTATCGGCGAACGGCGAATTGACTAAGCTCTGGAAAGATGGTTTGGAGAGTTTTTCTCAAGGTAAATATTCTCAGGCAAAAGCTAAATTTGAGCAATTGGATAAAAAATATCCCGACAATTATTTGGTGGCGAAGATGATCGAAGTTTCATCCAATACTCCAGATGACTCTACGGAAAGTGAGGCGTCTAGCGCAGAAGCTGGAACGAGCGAATCAGAAAATAACACTACAGTTATAATCGTGGTTGTGGTGATTCTTTCAACGGGAGCATTATTCTTAACAGTGTCGATTATCGCAATTGCTGTTTCCCTCAGTAATCGACGCAAGATGAATGATTATCCATATCCTGTCGCTGGACAATTCCCGCAACAACCTCAGCATTCACAGCAGCCTCAATATTCACAACAGCCATATCAACAACTAATCCCGCCACAACAACAATATCCACAAAACTACTATCCGCAGCAACCTGGTCAATATCCGCCAACGTACGCGCAGCCACCTATGCAACAGCCTCCAGCTAACTATCCGCCTGCGGAGCCAGCTCAGAACGACAACGAGTCTAAAAATCCTCCGGCTCAGAGCTAGTCAAAAACATAGATAACTGATATAATAAAACACAAGAGTAGTTTTTTGGTGCCAAAAAAATTGACCAAAAATCTCGGCAAATTAACGTAATATAAAGGAAAATTTATGGCAGAGACGCATGTTCCGCTAAAGAATTTTAGAAATATTGGTATTATCGCCCATATTGACGCCGGTAAAACGACGACAACTGAGGGTATTTTGTACCGCACTGGCTTGACGCATAAGATCGGTGTGGTCCGTGGTGAAGGTGACGGTGCTACTACCGACTGGATGGCACAGGAGAAAGAGCGTGGTATTACTATTACGTCAGCTGCTGTGACTTGTTTCTGGAAAGATCACAAGATCAATATTATCGACACCCCAGGGCACATTGACTTTACCGCTGAGGTTGAGCGTAGCTTGCGCGTGCTTGACGGTGCAGTTACGGTCTTTGACGGTAAGATGGGTGTTGAGGCTCAGTCTGAAACTGTTTGGCGCCAGGCTAATAAGTACGGCGTGCCTCGTATTTGTTTCGTTAACAAGATCAACCAGACTGGTGGTGACTTCTACAAATCTCTAGAGTCAATTCACAACCGCTTGAGTAAGCAGGCTTTCCCAGTTCACTTGCCAATTGGTTTCGAAAAGACCATCCACGGTGTTGTCGACTTGATTGACATGAAGGCTTACACTTACGACGACTATACAGATCACGAGCTTAAGGTTGGTGAGATTCCAGCTGATATGCTTGAAAAAGCTAAGAACGCACGTTCTCTGTTGGTTGAAAACGCTGTTGAAGCCGATGACGAACTTACTATGAAGTTCTTGGATCAAGGCGAAGAAGCTATTACTGTTGACGAGCTAAAAATGGCTCTACGTAAGCGCGTTTTGGCCGGTGACTTTTACCTAGTTACTGGTGGTGACGGTCGCGGTGTGATCGTTGAGAAGTTGCTTGACTTGATGGTTGACTTCTTGCCAAGCCCGCTAGACGTTGATGAAATTTGGGGTAAGAATCCAAAGACCGGCGACGAAGTTAGCCGTAAGCCATCAGATAAAGAGCCTTTGTCTGCTTTGGCGTTTAAGATTGCTACCGACCCATTTGTTGGTAAATTGATCTTCGTTCGTGTCTATTCTGGTGTTCTGAACTCAGGAAGCTACGTACTTAACACGACAACTGGCGAGAAAGAGCGAATTGGACGAATCGTTCGTATGTTTGCTGACAAGCGTGAAGAAATTAGCAAGGTTGAAGCTGGTGACATCGCTGCTGTGGTTGGTCTGAAATCTACCGCAACTGGTAACACGTTGTCTGACGTGGCGCATCCAATTACTCTTGAATCAATTGAATTTCCAGAGCCACCTGTATCAATCGCGGTTGAGCCAAAGTCAAAGGCTGACCAGGAAAAAATGGCGTTGGCATTGCAGCGCTTGGCTGAAGAAGACCCAACTTTCCGAATTCATACTGACGAAGAAACAGGTCAGACGATTATGTCAGGAATGGGTGAATTACAACTAGATATTCTTATTGACCGTATGAAGCGCGAATTTAAGGTTGAAGCTAATATTGGTGAGCCTCAGGTTGCCTTCCGCGAAAGCATCAAGGGCCGTGCTGAAGTTCAAGGTAAGCATGCCAAGCAGTCTGGTGGTCGCGGTCAATATGGTGACGTCTGGGTTCGCTTCGAGCCAAATGAGACTGGTAAAGGCTTTGAATTCGTTGATGAAATTAAGGGTGGTGTGGTTCCTCAGGAATATCGCCCAGCTGTAATGAAGGGTATTCGCGAAACGTTGGAAGGCGGTGTTATTGCTGGCTATCCAGTTGTTGACGTTAAGGCTACACTTTACGATGGTTCATACCACGATGTCGACTCCTCAGAATTGGCGTTCTCATTGGCAGGTTCGATAGCTGCTCGTGAAGGTATTAAGCAGGCTAACCCAATCTTGCTTGAGCCAGTCATGAAGGTTGAAGTTACTACACCAGAAGACTTCATGGGTGACATCATCGGCGACCTTAACTCACGTCGCGGACGTATCGACGCTATGGAAGACTTGATGGGTGGCGCTAAATTGATTAAGGCGTTTGTGCCATTAGCAAATATGTTCGGCTACACATCGGACATTCGCTCAATGTCTCAGGGTCGCGCCGCTTCAACGATGGAATTAGCTCAATACGAGGAAGTTCCACCAAACGTTGCGCAAGAGATTATCGAAAAGCGAAATAAATAATCTCTACCTCATAAAAAATCCTCGGAGTGAATCCGGGGATTTTTGTTTGGCTAAATTTCAGGTTTATAAGTTTGGGATTGTTAGGTTTCGTTCATAGAGTTCTTCTTTGATTCGTTTCGCCAATTTGCGCGCTTTTGTCGCCTGAACGCTATCTGTGCCATATCTGTTTTCGATATCTTCCAGTCGTTGGTTTGTAGTTATTGGCTTGCCGTCTGGGCTAGTCGTCATGTCCGCCAAGTTTAAGATAAGCAATTCGTCTGTCCAATCGTCCACGTCAGGATCTCCGTGATTAAATACGGAATCAGACCAATTGAAACCAGATAACTCCAATATCCTGCCGCCTTCATGTTCGTGATTCGTCTGATTTTCAACAAAAGCGTAGGCAAAGTCGTGTGTCAGTCCCATTAAAAATAAGCTGCGCGCCATATCTTCTTCCATCTTAAAAACGTTGCGAGCTAGTTCATACGACTTATAAGCCACTCCGCGCATATGAAATAATCGCGAGTCTGACAATCCAATGAATTTTGGGTTATTTTTCATGATATCTGCGTGTTGCGACGGAATAAATTGATGAATTGTCGGCGAATTGGGCGACCGACAATGTTGCCGAATGACGCGCCAATTGCCACCGCTACGCCGATGAGAATTGCTCGCGCTAAGATGGCCAGGGCTGGTAGGAAGTTTGCGCTGTTTGGCGGATATAGGACGACGCCCATCAATCCATTGTAAAGCGATAACCCTGGGACTAGCGGTACGATTCCCGCCGCAATAATCGCCAGGGAAGGGAATTTCCATAATCTGGATGTCAGTACGGCGAACAATCCAATAACTGCCGCTGCGATACCACTTGCTGTTACGATATCAAAGCCAAAACTCATGGCTAATCTTGAAATCCACCAGCCGAAAATTGCGATTAATCCAGAAATGATCATACCTAAAAATCGAGAATGATTCCTTAATACGAACGCCGCCGCGATAATTCCAGCGCCCAAATATTGTGTGTGTCCGTCCGCCAATGTCAATCGATCTGGTGTTGCTGGGAATGTTATGCCAAATTTTGTCGCAATGTATAATCCGACCATCACGCCAGCAATTACGCCGCCCGTTGCCATTACGACTTTTAACAATCTGGCGTTGGCGGTCATGTAATATTCGTCGATTGCGTCCTGGAACGCGCCGACAAACATTAGTCCCGCGACTAATAAGACAATTCCGCTGATAACCAACAATGTTGTGTTGACGCTTAGCCCCAGATAATTGCTACACCAAGCTGCGCCCGCCGCCACCAATGTTACGAAAATCGCCACGAGGGCTTGCGAATAAAACAACGGCGCGCCAATACGCCCCAGCCACCTCAGTAATCCAGTCGCTAGGAATCCGAGCAGAAACGCGATTGATGCCATGAGCAAACTGCCGCCGTACAGAATGACGGAACCCGCGCTCACTAATCCGCCCGCCGCGTAAACGACCAGTCGGGAATGTTCGGTGGGTTTTTTGAGTATTTGTTGCAATCGCTCTTCGGCTTCTTCCAGGGAAAGTTGCTTGCGACGAATGTCGAGGGCTAATAATTGCAATGCTTGAATCAATTGATAATTAGGGTCGTCAGGAACGATAACTCGCGCCATTGTCAAAGGTTCATGGCTAACTCCGCGGTCTTGAGAAATTGTCACCAAAGTGTAACTCACATCCACGTGAACGGGTCTGCGGCAATATGTCCGCGTAATTCCTTGCGCCATACGAACCACATCGCGCGCCACCACGCCCATGCTCAGAAGCTGCTCGGCAATCGTCATAGCCAGGCGCAAAGCTCGCATATTCGGTGTCAAACTTTCATCAATTTTCTCCAGATGATGCTCTGGCTCAAAGCTGTAAAGATTAGCGACTCGGGCTAATGATTGCTCAATGAATTTTGGTACTTTTTTCTTCACAATATCTAGTGTAACAAATTTTATGCCAATAGAAATAGCCCGCCAAGAGAGCTCAAGCCGAGGCTTAAGCCTCAAGGCGAGCTATTCCTAGCGGGCGTGGTTAGTCCTCGTCATTATCGCGCATGGGCGACGACGGCACGACGACCGCGAGGAGGATAGAAATAATACTCGTGAATGAGATATAGTATCCTACTCCCGCCACCTTCTGTACGGGGTCAATGGCGGTGCTAAGTGCTATATCTGTAATCCCAATATCTTGGAGTACACCAATTGCCATCAATCCTGACGTAAGGATCCACACGACTGAGAAGACCCACGGCAGGAAGTCGTGTGGCCCCTCCAACCACCTAAATACTAGATGTATTGACATAGGTAGTGCCGCCGCTGCACAGGCGACGGACAAACCCGTCGTGAGGTATGTGTCTCCCAAAATAAAGATCGTCATGCCGGCTACGGCTAGGATTGCCGTCATAAGCTTGAATTTCAGCATGATACGCTGCCTTTCCACTCGAGATATGTAAGGACTACTTTCGTTGACGGGATTGTCAACGAAAGTCTGTATTAATTTATGCCACACTTGTGTAAAAAAGTCAACATTAATCAACTTTCTGTAAAATAATGCCCGTTCTGGCTGGCAGGTAAACTTTAAGATTGTGGCTATTATCAGCTGGGGAAGTGAAAAATCGGGAATTATGGTCTATTCGCTCCTGCCCGCCGAAGTCCTTATCATCGCTACTTAACGCCAATTTATAAGAGCCAGCTTCTGCGGGTACTGCGTAATCTGAGTGGGATTTGTCGGGTGAAAAATTGATAACAAATAAAAAGTCGCCGTGCATAAAACTTACCGTGTGATCAGATTGGCGAACCGTCAGGTGTTGAATGCCAGAATTGTCAACTTGTCGAATAATTTTCATTAGCGCCGCGTCAAAATCGCCCAACCACTGGTATTTTAAGAAGCCATTGTCGCGTAAATTCCATTGCCGACGAGCGTGCTTGAACGACCAATTATTGCCTTCACGCGGAAAATCAATCCATTCCGGATGCCCGAATTCATTGCCCATAAAATTCAAATAACCGCCGCCGTGCAGTCCCGCGGTCATCAAGCGAATCAGTTTATGCAGGGCTATTCCGCGTTCGGTCTTAAGATCTGGATCAATTTTATCCATATGCCAATACATATTTTTATCAATCAATCGGAAAATCAGCGTTTTATCGCCGACGAGCGCTTGATCATGGCTTTCGGCGTAATTGATGACTTTTTCCTCTGGACGATGCGAACTCAAAGTGTAAGCCAATTGCCCCAAATCCCAATCTTCGTCATTTTTCTCTTTCAGAGTTTTTATCCATAAATCTGGCGCGCCCATTTGCAAGCGATAATCAAATCCCAGCCCGCCGTCTTTTGTTGATGCGCTCAGTCCAGGAAAACCGCTCATTTCCTCTGCAATTGTCGTGGCGTCGGGGCGAATGGTGTGAATGGTTTCATTTGCCAATCTTAAATAAGCGAGCGCGTCTTTGTCGACGTTATCGCGGAAATAATCGTCATAGCTAGTGAAGCTTTTCCCGAGTCCGTGGTCGTGGTAAATCATACTAGTTACGCCATCAAACCTAAATCCGTCAATGTAATATTCGTCCAGCCACCAGCGACAATTGCTTGCCAAAAAATGCAAAACTTCTGGCTTACCGTAGTCAAATAATCGCGAATCCCATTCTGGATGATTTGTTGGCTTGAAATATTGTGTCGGATCGCCGGCAAAATTGCCCAGACCTTCGACTTCGTTTTTGGCGGCGTGAGCGTGAACGAGGTCAATGATGACGCGCAGCCCCATTCCGTGCGCCGTGTCGACCAATTTCTTAAAATCGTCGGGCGTGCCAAATCTTGACGAAACCGCGAAAAAATTGCTGACGTGATAACCGAAGCTGCCGTAATATGGATGCTCGGCGATTGCCATAAGTTGAATGGTGTTATAGCCAGATTCTTTGATTCGTGGCAAAACCTCCGTAGTAAATTCACTGAAACTGGCGACTATTTCCTGTTGACTGCTCATACCAACGTGCGCTTCGTAAATCAGGGGAACTTTCGGCTTGGGCGGGATTTTATATTGCCAATTGTAAGGAGTTTTTGGCGACCACACGACCGCGGAAAAATCGACAGAATTTTCGTCCCGAACGACGTAATTTGCGTATGAAGGCAGTCGCCAGCCGTCGCCGCCAGACCAATAGACGCGTAATTTGTATTTTTGTCCGTGACGAAGCGAATTTTCAGGAAGATTTATGCTCCATTCGCCGTTTTTATCGCGATTTAAGGCGAATTCCTTGCGCTCTTTCCAATCTGAAAAATCGCCAATTAAGAACATCCGAGTGGCATTCGGCGCCCATTCTCTAAACGTCCAGCCTGCATCTGTTTTATGAAGTCCGAAATGTAAAAAGCCCATCGCGAATTCGGCTGGCGTTTTGCCGCTTAAAACCGTTTTCAGTTTCGAAGAAATATACTTCTCACGCGCCTGAATTGTGGATTTGTGCGGGGCTAGCCACTGATCCAAATCAACGAGGGTTTTATTGCTCATGTTTCTAGTGTAGCGGAAAAAACTGATATAATCTATCAAATGAAACCTTTTTCTTTTGAAATAACTTCACGATTTAACGACACGTTGGCGCGAACGGGAATTATTCGCACGCCACACGGTGATATTAAAACGCCGGCGTTTATTGTGGTTGGAACTAAGGCTAATGTTAAGGCGATGATTCCGGAGATGGTGAAGGATGTTGGTGCGCAGGCGGTGCTGGCGAACGCTTATCATCTATATCTGCAGCCAGGACATGAGTTGATTGAAAAGGCTGGATATCTTGGTGAATTTATGCACTGGGATGGTCCGACTTTTACGGATAGCGGTGGGTTTCAGGTGCTAAGTCTGGGCTCTGGCTTTAAGAAAGTTTTGGCGATGAGCACTGATGTTGATGAAGAAATTGCGATTGCTAAAAAATCGTCGCGTCATGCTTGGGTGGATGAAAACGGAGTGATGTTCAAGTCGCATCTGGATGGCTCTTACCATAAATTCACGCCAGAATTGTCCATGCAAATTCAGGCTGGAATTGGTGCTGATATTACTTTTGCGTTTGACGAATTGACCTCTTTGATTGATCCGTATGAATATCAAGTTGAGGCGCTGGCCAGGACGCATGCTTGGGCGGGGCGAAGTTTGGCGGAAGTCAAGCGTTTGCGGGCGGCTCGTCCAGATAAGCCATATCAGGCTTTGTTTGGCGTTTTGCAAGGCGCGAATTACGAGGATTTGCGGAAACAAACTGCCGAGTTTTTGGGCGCAATGGATTTTGATGGCTATGGAATCGGTGGCGCACTGGAAAAGGAAACTATGGCGCAGACGATTCAGTGGGTCAATCAAATTCTGCCTGAGAATAAACCGCGTCATTTACTGGGAATTTCCGAGCCTGATGATATTTTTGCGGCGATTGAGCAGGGAATTGACACCTTTGACTGTGTGAGCCCGACGCGAGTGGCTAGGAATGGCGCCGCGTATACGCCGTTTGGTCGGGTCAATGTGCGCGGTCGAAAATACCGTGAGATGTTTGCGCCGATTATGGACGATTGCGATTGCTATACTTGCAAGAATTACACGGCGGCTTATCTCTGTCATCTTTTACACGCCCGCGAGTCGTTGGCTGGAACGTTGTTGTCAATCCACAACGAGCGATTTATCGTTAAGTTGGTTGATGATATTCGCGCCAGCTTGGAGGACGGGACTTTTTACGAGTTCCGCGATTCGTTCCTGGCGAAGTATTATCGTAAGAAATAGGCTATTTACAACTGATTGGAAAATCGTTATAATTAAACTCATACGCCGTGAGGTCTTTTTTATGGACTGTACCCGCGTGAAAAATAATAATTAAATTAAGGAGAACTTCTACAAATGGCAGATGCATTTGACCGAAGCAAACCGCACGTTAACGTTGGTACAATGGGCCACGTTGACCACGGTAAGACTACGCTGACTGCTGCGATTACTGCAGTGTTGGCAAAGCGCCTACCAAGCGCAGTTAACAAACCTGTTGCGTACGACCAGATCGACAACGCACCAGAAGAGAAGCAACGTGGTATTACTATCGCGTCTTCACACCAAGAGTATGAATCAAAGAATCGTCACTATGCACACGTTGACATGCCAGGACACGCTGACTACGTCAAGAACATGATCACCGGTGCTGCTCAGGTTGACGGTGCGGTATTGGTTATTGCCGCAACTGACGGCCCAATGCCTCAGACTCGTGAGCACGTTTTGCTTGCAAAGCAGGTTGGTGTGCCAAAGATTGTTGTCTTCTTGAACAAGATGGACATGGCTGACGAAGAAATGGTTGAGCTGATCGAAGAAGAAGTTCGCGAACTTCTTGAAAAGAACGGCTTCGACAAAGACGCTCCAATCATCAAGGGTTCTGCTCTTAAGGCTCTTGAAGGTGACGAGAAATACGAAGACGCTATTATGGAATTGGTTGACGCAATGGACAGCTACATTCCAGAGCCAGCACGTGACATGGACAAACCATTCATTATGCCAATTGAGGACGTCTTCTCAATTAAGGGTCGTGGTACAGTAGCAACTGGTCGTATCGAGCAAGGTGTTGTTAAATTGAACGACGAAGTTGAAATCGTTGGTTTGAAGCCAACTCAGAAGTCAGTTGTAACTGGTATTGAAGCCTTCAAGAAATCTCTTGACCAAGGTCAAGCAGGTGACAACGCAGGTGTCTTGCTACGTGGTATTGAGCGCAGCGACATTGAGCGCGGTCAAGTTTTGGCAAAGCCAGGCACAATTACTCCACACACTGAGTTTGAAGCTGAAGTTTACATCTTGAAGAAGGAAGAAGGCGGTCGCCACACTCCATTCTCAAAGGGTTACAAGCCACAGTTCTACTTCCGCACAACTGACGTTACTGGTGAAGTTGAATTGCCAGCTGACAAAGAAATGGTTATGCCAGGCGACACTGTAACCTTCAAGGTTAAGTTGCTTGCACCAATCGCTATGGAGCAAGGTTTGAACTTTGCTATCCGCGAAGGTGGCCGTACAGTTGGTGCTGGTGTTGTTACAAAGATTAACAAATAATCTTGATAACACAAGCCTAATCAAATCCCCCGAAAATTCGGGGGATTTTTTGATTGCCGCAAGAAGGAGTTAATTGACAAAGCGGTAATGTTTATGGCAGAATAAAGACATCTAATATAAAACAGAAAAAGGAGATTTTGGTGAATAAACAGAAATTGCTAATTGTTGGCGGCGGTGGAATGGTCGGTGCGACTGCGGCTTATGCGTGCGCGTTGCGTAGTGTTATTGAAGAAATTGTGTTGATTGACCGTAATGAGGATTTGGCTTGGGGTCAAGCGGCCGACATTCATGACGCGATGGGAATTGACAGAAACGTCGTGGTTCATACGGGAAATTATTCTGACATCAATGACGATGACATCGTTGTGATTACCGCGGGTGCGCCGCAGCTTCCTGGTCAGACTCGGTTGGAGCTGATTGACGTTAATGCAAAAATTATGCGTGATATTGTGAAAAATATTATGGCGAATGGCGCGAAGCCGTATTTGGTGATTGTCAGTAATCCGGTTGATGTTCTGACTTACGTGGCGCTTAAGGAATCTGGTTTGCCGAAAAATCGCGTGTTCGGGACGGGCACGACGCTTGATACTTCGCGAATGAAGTCGTATTTGGCGGACGCGTTCAATGTCGATAGTAAAGCGGTTGATGCTTATATTTTGGGCGAGCATGGCGATTCGTCGTTTTCGACAATTGAAACGGCGCAAATTGGTGAAGTGCCGATTAGGGAATATCCTGGATTTACAGAGGAAATGATTGACGGAATTGAGCAGAAGGTTCGCGACCGAGCTTATCGGGTGATTGAAACAAAGAAATCGACATATTTTGCGATTGGGTTTGTTGTATCTAAGATTGTTTCGGCGCTCCGAAAATCGACACACACGGTTTATCCCGTCTGCTCTTTGGCTGAAGGTGAATATGGACTGAATAATGTTGTGCTTGGATTGCCATCAACAATCAGCAGCGACGGCGTGAAGATTTTGGCGGGCTATCCGCTTACTGAACGAGAAAAAGAATCACTGAATAAATCCGCTGGAATTATTGCGGAAATGATTTCCCATCTTGATAAAGCCAAAAATTGCTGATATAATCGCATAGTTAATAATAATTCATCTCGAGAACTCGATTGGCTATAAATAGAGCAATTAGAGGTTACGAGATCGCACATAAGAGGAGGAGCTATGGCTCAAGATACAGGAATTAAAATCCGTATTCGTCTGAAGGCTTATGACCACAAAGTCATTGACCAATCAGCAAAACAAATTATCGACACCGCAATTCGCACAGGTGCTAACGTGGCTGGTCCAGTGCCTTTGCCAACTCGACGCAGCACTTACACCGTCGTAAAGAGTCCGCACGTTTACAAAACTGGTGGTGAATCTTACGAGCGCCGCGTCCATAAGCGTCTGATTGACATTACAAATGCTACACCAAAGACGATTGACAGCTTGCAGAACTTGAATTTGCCAGCTGGCGTTGACGCTGAAATTCGTATGTAATTTAACGATATATAAAATTTCCGCCTCTTGAATGGGGCGGATTTTTTATGTTATAATTCCATTCAGCTTATGACAAAACAAAAAACTCGTACTTATGCTCGTAATCGCTCGAAGTCTAGCGAGCTGTTTAGTCGCAAAGGGCGCGAACGCATTTATGATAATGACGGTTCATTTTTCTTGAAATTGGTGGTTTTTGTGATATTAAGTGCGCTGTGGCTTCGTCTGAAAAATCCAGTTGAGATGGGCGGCTTGGTCGTTCAGGCTATTCCTGTCGGGCTATTTATTGCGTTGCTGCTGGTATTAAAGATTGAGAAATATCAATTCAACCGGAAAATTTGGTACGTCACGATAATTTTCATGGCAATTCTGACCTCGTTTACGCCGGTTGGTGTGATGATTTAATCGCTATGGATTCGTTATAAAATAATACCGCCCAATTAGGACGATATTATTTGCTTGAAGTTGTTTGCTCTTAAACTTCTAGAATGGACGACCGCCGCCCAACTTGCTAATAGCGTATCCAGAGTCTTGAATAATATCAATTAGCGCCTCGGCTCGTGCAGCTGCGTCTGGGATATTTTTAGCCGCCTCATAAGCTAAGCGGAACATCTTACTGCTGTTGGTTATTCTTGCGGCTGACATGTATATACGAATTTTTCGTTCTCCATCAACGTCTTCCATTCTATCTATATTTGGTGCTAGTGCATTAATAGCCTCATCTCTGATAGTGCGTAAATTATTCAGTTCTTCGTTAGTATTTTCGATTTGAGAATCGTTCATGATTGCCCCCTAATTAATAAAATTTCTTTTCAAATATGATTATAGCATATGCGGAACTGTAGATAAAACAGAACATGTGGTCATGGGTTGACTTTTTAGGCTTAATTGTGCTACAATTTACAGGTAATTTCTATTACGCGTAATATCAACTGTTCTCCTTGATGAATGAGCAGGTCTGGTTATGAGCGGATGTTTACATTTAACGTTCTCCCAGAATCCAGAAACCGCACATCATCAGGAGTATTTAAGTGGGAGTGAGGAAAAGTGAAAACACTTCTCGGTACCAAACTTGGTATGACCCAACTCTTGGCTGAAGACGGCAAAGCCATTCCGGTAACGCTGATCCAAGCCGGCCCTGTCACCGTTACTCAGGTGAAGACTGTCGAAACCGACGGTTACAATGCGGTACAGGTAGCTTTTGGAGAGGGTAAGAACCTGAGCAAGGCCGTGGCTGGACACGTTAAGCCAGCCCAAGTGACCCCGAAACATATTCGGGAATTCCGTGTCGACCAGATTCCAGAGGATCTGAAAGTTGGCAGTGAAATTAATGTTTCCGCGTTTGAAGTCGGCGATTTTGTCGATGCGACCGGAACCAGCAAAGGTAAAGGTTTCGCTGGAACCATTAAACGCCACAACTTTAAGCGTCATCGTAAGACGCACGGTGGTAAAGGTAATACTCGTAAGCCAGGTTCAATTGGCTCGATGTATCCACAAAAAGTTTTCAAGGGTAAGACGATGGCTGGCCACATGGGTCACGAACGTGTTACTGTTAAGAACTTGGAAGTGGCATATGTTGATCCAGAGACCAATCTAATCGGGGTTAAGGGCGCTGTTCCTGGACCGCGAAAGGGGCTGATCATCTTAGGAGGTAACAAGTAATGGCAGATTCAACCAAACTTCCTAAAGATATTTTTGCTGTGGAAGTGCCAAATCACGAATTGTTGAAATTGGCATATGACAGCTACTTGGCAAACGCACGCCTAGCTAGCGCTACAACCAAGCAGCGCGGCGAAGTTTCTGGTGGTGGTAAAAAACCATGGAAGCAAAAGGGAACCGGTCGAGCACGTTTCGGCTCAAGCCGTAACCCAATCTGGCGCGGCGGTGGTGTAGTATTTGGCCCACGCGGCAACGAAAACTACACTAAAAAATTGTCAAAGACTGCTAAGAAAGTGGCAGTTCGCCAAGCTTTGACTGTAGCTAACGAAGCTAAGAAAATTGTCATCAAAGATGTTAAGACTACTGGCAAGACCAAGGAAATCGCAACATTCCTAGCTGACAACAAGTTCGAGCGCCGTGTTCTGATCGTTGTAGATGAGAAGACGCCAGAACTTATGCGTGCTACAAACAATATTCAGAACGTTTTGGTGGTTCGCGCTAATTATCTAAGCGTTTATCACATTCTGAATGCGGATACAATCGTTATAACACCGAAAGCTCTACCTGTAATTACTGCATGGTTGGGCAAGGAGGAAGCGTAATATGAAACAGACGATTATTATCCCACGCGTTAGTGAAAAGGCTTACGCACAGAGCGCCAATGGTGTATATGTGCTACGCGTTCCACTTAACTTGAATAAGAACGAAATCAAATCAGCTGTAGAAGCGCAATTTGGCGTTACTGTAGTTAAGGTTAAAACCTTAGTACAAGACGGCAAGGCTGTACGCTTCTCACGAGGCAAGAATCGTTATCCTGGCACGACAACGCGCAAGGATTGGAAGAAGGCTTACGTGACGCTGAAAGAAGGCGATAAGCTCGATGTGTTTGACGCAGTAGAGCAGCAGATGGAGGAGACCAAGTAATGCCAGTGAAAGCTTACAATCCAACCACTCCTGCTCGTCGCGGCATGACGAGTCAGGATTTGTCAGACATTACAACAAGAAAACCTCTTAAAAGTCTGATTAAAGCTAAAAAGCAAAATGCCGGTCGCAACAACCAAGGTCGAATTACTGTTCGTCATCGCGGAGGCGGCGTTCGTCGTCACTACCGCTTGGTGAACCACAATTTGCCAACAGGCTTGACCTTGACGATTGAAGAAATCGAATACGATCCAAACCGCTCAGCTCGTATTGCTCGAGTTAAGGATCAGTACAATTTGTACCACTACATCTTGGCTGACACATCAATGGTTAAGGGTAAAACTATCCGAACTGGTGAAGAAGCTCCAATTGAGACTTCAAACCGTTTGCCATTGTCAGTTATTCCTGTTGGTACGATGATTTACGCTATTGAGTTGACCGCTGGTAAGGGCGCACAAATGGTACGCGCTGCTGGTGCTAAAGCTCAGTTGATGGCAAAAGAAGGCAACTACGCAACTATCAAATTGCCATCTGGCGAAGTTCGCAAAGTTCGCTTGGAAGCTACCGCTGCTATCGGTGTAGTCGGTAACGTCCAGCACCAAAATGTTAAGATCGGTTCAGCTGGTCGCAAGCGTCGCAAGGGTATTCGCCCAACCGTTCGTGGTGTCGTTATGAACGCCGCAGACCACCCACATGGTGGTGGTGACGGTGGTCGCCACGGTACTGGTAAAGCACCACGTACTCCTTGGGGTCAATTGACATTAGGTTATCGAACTCGTCGCCGTAAAGGCTCGAATAAATTAATCGTACGCACGCGTCACGACGCGAAGAGGAAGAGGTAAATCACGATGAGTCGTTCATTAAAGAAAGGTCCATTCGTCGATGTAAAGCTAGCAAAGAAAATTGCTGCTCTTAGCCTTGACGATCGAACCGTTATCAAAACGTGGGCGCGCGCTTCGACTATCACCCCAGAGATGGTTGGTCGAACGATTGCTGTTCACAACGGTAGAGTGCACGTACCAGTGCTGATTACCGAAAACATGGTTGGTCATAAGCTCGGTGAGTTTAGTCCAACTCGTAAATTCCGTAAACACGGTGGAAAGGATAAGAAGTAATCATGGCTGATACAACTTATACTGTCCGTGCTTACGCTAAAGGTGTTGATCAGGCACCACGTAAGGTAAGTCTAGTCGCAGCATTAGTGCGAGGTCGTACTGTAGCTGATGCGCTAGTTATCTTAGATCACGTTCCAAAGCGCGCTGCTAGCCCAGTTAAGAAGGCTATCGAAAGCGCTAAGGCGAACGCTATCAACAATCATGGATTGGACGCTAAAAGTTTGGTAATTACTACTTTGAGCGTTACTACTGGTACACGTTTGCGCCGCTTTAAGCCTGCATCGCGCGGTCGCGCTTTGCCATTCCAGAAAAAGACTTCAAATATTTTGGTTGAAGTAACTGGCGCGGAAAAGCCAAAGAAAGCGCCTGCAAAAAAGGCCGAAGCTAAGGCAGAAGCAAAAACTGCTAAGCCTGCAGCTAAAAAAGCCGCTAAACCGGCAGCAAAAAAGGAGGAGAAGTAAATGGGTCAAAAAGTGAATCCAATCAACTTCCGCCTACAGGTCAATAAGAACTGGAGCTCTCGTTGGTTTACGGCCAATAAAAAAGAGTTTGCAGAGGCGATTCGTCAGGATCACGAAATCCGCGAGTTGATTGAAAAGAAATTTGCCTCACGCCCAACTATCAATCGCATTGAGATTGAGCGTAGCGCTAACTTGATCACGATTACAATTCACACGGCAAAAGCTGGTGTTGTTATCGGTCGCGGTGGTGCTGGCGTGAATGAATTGAAGAAGCAAGTTGAGAAGATTGCTGGTCAGCCAGTTCGTATCAACATTGAAGAAGTTCGCCGTCCAGAATTGGCAGCCAAATTGGTAGCTGAAAATATCGCTCGCCAATTGGAGCGCCGAATCAACTTCCGCCGTGCAACTAAAATGACCGCACAAAACACCATGAATGCTGGCGCTAAAGGTATTCGTATTGAGGTGGCTGGTCGTTTGAACGGCGCTGAAATGGCACGTCGCGAAAAGGTAATCGAGGGCTCAGTGCCTCTACATACCTTGCGCGCTGATATTGACTTCCACTGTGCTCGCGCTCAGACACCAGCTGGTATCATTGGCGTGAAAGTGTGGATTTATAAGGGAGAAAGGAGTCGCTAAATGCTGTTACCAAAGAAAACTAAGCACCGCAAAGTGCGTATTGGAAAAAACCGCGGTCAAGCAACTCGTGGCAATTACATCGCGTTCGGTGACTTTGCATTGCAATCACAATCAAATGAGCGCATCAACTCCCGCCAAATCGAGTCTGCTCGTCAGGCGATGACTCGTTACATCAAGCGTGGTGGTAAGATTTGGATTCGAATCTTCCCTCACACTCCAGTTACCCGAAAGCCACTTGGCTTGAAGATGGGTGGCGGTAAAGGTAACCCAGAGTTCTTCGTTGCTAAGGTAAAGGCTGGTACTGTTCTATTTGAGATGCAGGGTGTTTCAGAGGAAGTTGCTCGCGAGGCAATGCGTCTGGCTAGCCACAAATTGCCAGTCAAATGTAAGTTCATCAAGCGGGAGGACGCATAATGGCTGAAACGAAGAAATCTGTTAAAGCAGCAGTTGTTAAGACGATTGACGACTTGAAGAAGGAATTGGCTGAAAAGCGAAACGACTTACTTCAGGCAAAACGTTCTCACGCTGCTGGCGAATTAGTTAATCCAAAAGCGTTGCGTTCACTCCGAAAGGAAATTGCACGCCTGCTGACACAAATTAATAATACAAAGGAGAGCAAGTAATGGCCCGACGAACATTGATTGGCGTCGTAACGAGTGCCAAGCGCGACAAGACCATCACTGTGACGGTCACTAGCCGCGAAACGCATCCGCTATACGGCAAGCAGTACACCGTGACTCGCAAATACACTGCTCACGATGAAACCAACGAAGCAGGTGAAGGCGACAAGGTGCAAATCGAAGAGACTCGCCCAATTTCCAAGACTAAGAGTTTCACTCTAGTTAAGGTGATTGAAAAGTCTCGCGGTTCTATCAAATTAAAGGACGAAGTTTCTGGCGAAACTAAGGAAGAGGCTAAGGAGGACGACAAATGATCCAACAAGAATCTCGTCTTAAGGTAGCCGACAACTCAGGTGCTAGGGAAGTCTTGTGTATTCGCGTTCTTGGCGGTACACGACGCCGTTACGCTCGCGTTGGCGACATAATCGTCTGCTCAGTAAAAGACGCTAGCCCAACCGGTAACGTTAAGAAAAAATCTGTTGTTAAGGCTGTAGTTGTTCGTACTCGCGACCAAATTCATCGCAAAGACGGCTCAACAATCTGTTTTGATGACAATGCCGTAGTGATTATCAACGATGACAAGCAGCCAAAAGCTACTCGTGTCTTCGGTCCAGTTCCACGCGAACTTCGCGATATGGGCTACATGAAGATCGTCAGCTTAGCTCCGGAGGTACTCTAATGGCTCGAATTCATAAAGACGATACCGTAAAAATTATTGCTGGTAAAAATAAAGGCACGACTGGTAAAGTTCTAAAAGTTAACACAAAAGACCAAACTGTTTTGGTTGAAGGTGTCGGCGTTGGACATCGCCACGTTAAGCCAAGCCAGTACAATCCAAAAGGTGGCAAAAAAGATATTCACGTACCAATGGATATCAGTAAAGTCGCTCTGGTTGTTGATGAGAAATCAGGCAAAACCAGTCGGGTTGGTTTAGTAAAGAATGCTGATGGCGGCAAAACTCGTGTTGCTCGTCAAGCAAAAAATAAGGAGATTAAATAATGGCAGAAAAGAAAACTGTCGTGCCAGCTCCTCGCTTGAAAGCCTTGTATCAAGGAACTTACCTTAAGGAACTACAAGCCGAATTGAATCTAAAGAACGTGCATGAAGTGCCAGCTTTGGAAAAGATCGTCGTGAGCGTTGGTACCGGCAAAAAGAAAGATGACAAGCGTCATTTCGAAATTGTCAAAAACACTGTCGAGAAAATCACCGGTCAAGCACCAGTGGCTCGACGAGCCAAAAAATCAATCGCGACATTTAGCATTCGTAAAGGTATGGGCGCGCCAATTGGTGTTAGCGTAACTTTGCGCGGCGCTCGTATGTACGAGTTCATGGATCGTTTGATTAACGTTGCTTTGCCTCGCGTTCGTGACTTCCACGGCGTTGGCTTGAAGTTTGATAAAGGTGGCAATTATAATCTAGGCATCACCGAGCAATCGATTTTCCCAGAATTGACATTTGAGGAAACTCAAGTTTTGCACGGTTTGCAGGTCACATTTGTTATCAAGAACGGCAACAAGGAAGCTTCTAAGGCGTTGCTAGAAAAATTCGGCATGCCGTTTGAGAAGAAAGGAGGCGTCAAGTAATGGCTAAGAAATCAATGGTCGCTCGTGATAAGAAGCGTATGAAGATGATTGCTAAGTTTGCAGCCAAGCGTGCTGAGTTGAAAGAACTTGGCGACCTCGATGGTTTGCAGAAATTGCCTCGCAATTCTAGCCCGACCAGGCACAAGAACCGTGATAGCATCTCTGGTCGCCCACGCGGCTACATGCGTCAATTCGGCTTGAGCCGTATCAATTTCCGCGAAAAAGCAGCCAAGGGTGAAATCCCAGGCATAACAAAGAGTAGTTGGTAAGAAGGAAAGGAGATTAGAATATGTCTATGCAAACTACAGACCCAATCGCCGACCTTCTGACTCGCATCCGCAATGCGAAATTGGTTGGCAAAACGGAAGTTCGTGTTCCGTCCAGCAAGATGAAGAAAGTCATCGCTGAACAATTAGTCAAAAACGGCTACTTGGCAGATGTCAAACTGGAAGATGCTAAGCCTCGCGGCGTGTTGGTAGTTACTATCAATGAAAAAGGAACTAATAGCACCATCAACGAAATTACCCGTATCTCAAAACCTGGTCGTCGCGTTTATGTCGGCGCTAGCGAGATTCCAAAGGTGAAAAGTGGCCGCGGTTTGGTACTTATCTCAACCTCAAAGGGCGTCATGACTGGTGCCGAAGCAGCCAAGGCTAAACTTGGCGGTGAGTTGTTGTTGAAGGTTTACTAAGCCTCACGCGAATCAAATAAACGTCCTCATTGCAGGGCGTTTATTTTTTATATCTATCTACACAGAGATAGTATAATTTAACTAAGGGGTGATTTTATGATAGTTAAAGAATATGGAAAATCTAATAAAGATATTATTATGTTATTACATGGTGGTGGATTATCATGGTGGAATTATGAAGAAGTGTCAGAAATATTAAAAAGTGATTATCATGTAATATTACCAATATTAGATGGTCATTCAGGAAGTGATAGAGATTTTACTTCTATTGAAAGTAATGCAAATGAAATAATTGAATATATTGATAATAATTATAACGGAAATGTTAAGCTTATAGGAGGACTTTCATTAGGAGCACAAATTTTATTAGATATATTGTCAAAAAGAGACAATATATGTGAATATACAATAATTGAAAGTGCTTTGGTATGTCCAATGAAAATGACAAATAAACTTATAGAATCATCAATTAATGTGTCTTATGGACTTATAAATAAAAAGTGGTTTTCTAGACTTCAATTTAAAAGTTTAAAAATAAAAGAAGAATTATTTGATAAGTATTATATTGATAGTTCTAATATAACAAAAAATAATATGATTTCATTTTTAAAAGCTAATTCCAATTATCATCTTAAGAATATAAAAACTAACAAATCAAAGTCAATAGTGATAGTAGGAAGTAAAGAAAGACCAATTATGATTAGATCTGCAAAAATAATACACGATGAATTAATTAATAGTGAATTAGAGATATTAAGTGGTTATTATCATGGAGACTTAAGTATTAATCATCCAAATGAATATGCAGAAAAAGTTAAGAAACTGATAAAATAACTGTTCGGAAAATTTTAGTAAACATGAGCAGTTTGAATAGTAAGTATGATGAGAGCCGAAAGGCTCTTATTTTTATGTCTTTAAATTATATTCACTCTAAAAAAGTTTGTTGTATTAAGAATAGCGGTAGTATAATTATTTCTATTGCAAATGGCTTTTTATGTCCAGAGGGTCAATATATAATTCCAGGAATAGAATTTAATGATGTTAAATTTTAAAAGGATGTACTAAATGATTGAACAAAAAACATTCGGCCAGAAAGTAATAGAATTTAATAAAAAATTATCTAAAATATCAATGGAATTACCGGATAGTTTTAAAATTATAAATCCGTTTAATGGAAATCAAAAAGAAATAGTAAATGAAATTTCAACAACGTTATACAAAAGGTTTTACAATGATTGTAATAAACGTCGTATAATATTAGGAAGTTCACCAGCACGTCGAGGAACAGCTGTTACAGGGGTGCCATTTGAGGATGCGGAACATCTTCAAAAAGAAACTGGTATTTTGATTGATAAGTTTTATATTAACAAATCATCTTCAGGTTTTTTATATGATGTAATTGAAAAATATGGTGGATGCAAAAAGTTTTATTCGGATTTTTATATGAATTTTGTCTGCCCCGTTGGTATAGTTAGAACCAATTCAAAGGGAAATGAGGTTAACTGTAATTATTATGATAGCAAAAAATTGCAAGAAACATTGTATTCTTTGATTGTTAGTTCAATACAGGCACAAATTGATTTTGGAATCGATACTTCTGTGTGTTATTGCATAGGAAGTGGAGATAATTATACATTTTTGTCTAAAATAAACAAAAAATATAATTTTTTTGATGAAATTATACCTTTGGAACATCCGAGATTTATAATGCAGTATAATTCTAAATATAAATATGAATATTTTGAAAAGTATTTGACAGCTTTAAATCAAAATCATAACAAAGAGAAGGAGATAGCATATCGTTAATAAAAAATTTTAATGAAACATTAATACATGACGAGTTGTTCAAAAAGATTGATTATATTATTTTGTTGTTGAAGGTTTACTAAGCCTCACGCAAATCAAATAAACGTCCTCATTGCAGGGTGTTTATTTTTTATGATAAACTTTTATCATATGGGAGCTGGAACGCTAAAAGACATAAAGTCGGCATACCGAGTAGCAGTAAAGGGATTAGTGCGTGATGAATCAGGTAGACTACTGTTCGTTCAAGAGAGAAGTGACTCATGGGATCTTCCTGGCGGTGGGCTAGAACATGGTGAGGATATTACAGAAGCGTTGAAACGAGAATTTCTGGAAGAACTAGAGACAGATATCGAAGTCGCTGCAGAAAATCCCTTGATTATTCCAACTTGGAATACAAAGTTCGACGACCCCGTTTTGATTATTGCCTACAAAGTTACTCTATTAACGACACCTAGTAAAACAGATGAAGTTTCCAACTTTAACTATTTCGATATTCATGAAATCAAGCAAGAAAAGCTGGATTCTACGCTGATTGGTAATCTTTCAAAGATATATCAAATTGACCGCTAGTACTCTCGAGAGAAATATTTCTATGCTTTCCATGCGGCAGACAGCATCGAAGACACTCTCATGTTGCTCTGTGCTATAAAAGAAAACGTAGGACACTTTCTGGCGCCTGGGGATATAAAGTATAATAGATTAGACTGGCTCGGGCAATAAATTTAGGAGATATCATGGACGCCATAAGAAAAACTATTAAAGCACGCACCTGGAAGGACGGTAAAGAAATTCACCTAGAAGATCAGACTCTTCCGGTAAATCAGGTATATGCTTGGCTTTTTACTCACGATAATAAAATAGCCATCGTCTCTAAAGATGGTCGAAAGTGGCAGCTGCCCGGCGGAAAGCCAAATAAGCACGAGACTTACTTGCAAACCATCGTACGTGAAGTAGAAGAAGAGACGGGAATTAATACAGGCAGCATGTCTAGTCAGTATAAGTTCTTTGGTTATTACGATATCTTGGAAACAGATAACTTAAAAAATGATGACGAGTACTTACAACTTCGGGTTAGCCTGAAACTTAATAAGAATGCCGATGAGTATATCTTACATCAACAGAACGAGGACGAAGAACAAATGCAGGAAGAGCAGATACGGTATGCTAAATTTGTGACAGTTGATGAACTCACACAACACATTCCATGGGCAAGTGAGAGCGCGGAGTTGCAGGCAGCTATACAGAGTCAAATAAATTTTCCTGTATCACACTAGCGCATTTTTCGACTGCAACTTCATGTCCGAGTGAATATCCATTGCGCTTCAATTTCGGCAGTTCGCGCACTTCGTGAAACATCATATTAAGTTCGGGTACGAAAAATAATTCCCGAAACGGCATACCTTTGAGTCGAGATTCCTCGCGTGGCTCAGTTAAGATAACGCCAGAATTTTCTCCAAAAATCACTTTCTCGCGACCATCAGGAAAATTTATCACAAGACATGTTGTGTATTGCGCTCGTCTGTTTGTCTTATTTTCAAGCTTCTTCAGACAATAATCTACGATCTCTTGATCACTCATCTCGTGGCCATTCCAACGTCTTGTAAATACGCCAGGCTCGCTATTTAAGGCGTCAATTTCCATGCCGGAATCATCGGCGATAATTATCAGATTTTTATCATTTTCGTGTAAATGATTCCTTGTGTGGCGCGCCTTCAATAGGGCGTTTTGTTCAAACGTTGCGCCCGTTTCTATGCAGTAGGGCATTTGATAGTCCAAATCCGCCAACGAAATAATTGACGTCTGCGGAGAGAATTTATGAAACGCGGCAACGAATTCTGCGTGCTTGCCTGGGTTTCTGGTGGCGAAAAGTATAGTTGCTGTCATTGAGTATGATTATATCAATTATCATAAATATTGAAAAATTGCTAATCCGATATATATGTGCTATTATTGAATAAGTTGCGGAGGTACCGTGACTATCTGAGAGAGAAAGGGGGCGATTCGCTTGGCAAAGGCGAAGCCCAACTTCACTCCCCGCGCCAGCAAGAGCGCGCAGTCCCGTGAGCAGAGTGCGGCCCGAAAGGCTGCACAGCAGGCTCGCGGCAGCTCCAAGTTCGGTAGCAGCAATCCCCATAACGGGGCGCCCATCAGCCAGAGCGGGAGCAAATCGAGGGGTCAGGGATAGTCCCTAGAATCCTAGGAGCATGTTGTTGTCACAACCTGTTCCCCCTCCCAGTCATGTAAATGTCTGGGAGGGTATTTCCTAGATAGCAAAGAGACTAATAGAATGATAATCTCATCCTTATATAAAACAGTTGAAAATAACGGTTTGCTAGCTCATATTTACGAGCATTTGCTTGCCCAATACGTTATGAAAGCTCTTCAGGGAAGAGGATTTTTTATTTCAAGCGATATTATCTTAACGGCAAAAACGTATGGTGATACTTGTTTTATGGACGTTGAATTCTACAGCCCAGAGGCGCAAGATGCTTACAATGAAGCACTGCGACTGTTCGACAAATGGGACATTCCGAGAAGTGCTGCTCTGCGGGCGGCTACCGAATGTGGGATAGAGATGAATCGCTTGGTGGCAGAATTAGCACAAGATGAATTGCTACATGAATTAAGTGCAGTGCAGTCTTCTCCGTGGCGTCAACAAAGTGATATGACATATCGCAAAGCTGATAGTAAAAGCTCTGTAAATACGCTCTTTCATGCTCCATATATAAAATATGGGTTAGAATCCAAAAATCTTTTTCCTGAATACGTTTTAGAATATTCGGTTGATGAAAAATATATCCAATCTCCAGTCGATCAAGCACTGGCAGCGGTTGTCATGCAGGCTGTGGCGCTTAACTTTTTAGTGATGATTCGCGAAAAACATACAGTATACGATCGCGGCGATCAATGGTCTGAAGCATCAAAGTCGGTTGGCTATCGGATGTTCCTCGGACTAATCAAGAAAGACGACAGTATAGTCCATCAATTAAAATGCGAATTCATGGAATATGTACAATTTTTATCAGCGTCGTCATTTTGCAATAATTTACAAGCAGCGTTGGTTAGGTGTTCACATAACTATGAGCAAGTGTTGTTAGGCAGAGATACTCTGAATTCAATTCTCGGCGGCTGTGTTATTGGCGGTAAAGGATGGCTAAAGATGGCAGACAATACGCTAATCGGGCAGATACTTAAGGCGATCGAGATAGACATTTACGATATTTAAGAATTATATTTTGCTATACTGTAAGACATATGCGTAGCTTCCTCCATATGACAAAAACGCCGAATCAGACAGAAATAACTGTTAAAGACGTCTTCACTGTTGATTTTTTGCCTTTTTTATTATCTATTGTCGTTATGGTGTCACTGTTATACGGAATAGGCTGGCTTATCGGCAGTGCTGACCCCAGGCAGGGAATCCCCAGTTATTATATTCAGGTGCTATTTACGGAAAACCCTCTCGTTGAGTTAATCATGGTCGCCGCTGCCTGCTTTATTGCTGTCGGGCGAAAACCCCAGATATGCTTTTGGTCGACGGTGGGAGTGGCTATGCTCATCTCTCTAATTGATGCACCAAACTTTCTTTGGCATATCGATGTCAGCGGCTATTTAAGCATCTTCGCTGGCATTCTTTTAATGATCTCTGGTTGGCGGCTATGGGATTATTACGAAGTGCGTAAAATCTACGATATGAAAGAGCCGTATTTGACCAAAGCAGCATTATCAACTTACGTCACTTTCGCTATTTTGGCAGTCATTCTGCTTATCCCGTACGGCAACTAGGCATAACGCTCAAAAAACCTTGCATTTCACCCCTAATCTATGATAAAATACCAGAGTTAATATCAAATCACACGAAAGGTGAGTAATGAGTCTGAGTCGAATCGGAAAACTGCCGGTGATTATTCCGGCCGGTGTGACAATCACGGTTGACTCTGGTGATGTGGTCGTTAAGGGACCAAAGGGTGAATTGAAGCAATTCATCACACCAGCAGTTGAGGTGAAAGTCGAAGATGGACAAGTCACGGTACATCCTAAGGACGAGTCCAAAGTAGCCCGTAGTCAGCATGGTCTGATGCGCGCGCTAATCAACAACATGGTAATCGGTGTAACCAAAGGCTATGAAAAGCGCCTAGAGGTTAACGGTGTCGGTTTCCGTGTTAGCTCAAGCAACAACGAGCTAGAAATGGCACTTGGATTTTCACATCCAGTCAAATACAAAGCCCCAGAAGGCGTAACTGTTACCAACGAAAAAATGATTATCGTTGTTAGCGGTATCAATAAACAACAAGTCGGCCAAGTTGCAGCGGAAATCCGCGCCTTGAAGAAGCCTGAGCCATACAAGGGCAAGGGTATCAAGTACGTCGACGAGCAGATTTTGCGTAAAGCAGGAAAGACAGGTAAGTAATCATGGCTGAAAATAAGAAGCTACTCAACCGCGCTCTTCGCAAAAACCGCGTTCGCGCTAAGGTTTCAGGCACGGCAGAGCGCCCACGCTTGACAGTTACTATTAGCAATTTGCACGTTAGCGTTCAGTTAATTGATGATGTAGCTGGTAAAACATTGGCTGCAGCAACTACAGTTGGCACAAAAGCGACTGGCACAATGACTGAAAAAAGTGCTGCTATCGGTACTGAAATTGCTAAAAAAGCAAAGAAAATTAAGATTAGCGCAGTAGTGTTTGACCGAAATGGTCGTCAATACGCTGGCCGTCTAAAGGCTTTGGCTGACGCTGCGCGCCAAGAAGGATTGGAGTTTTAGTATGGCAGAGCAAGCTGCAAATACTACCCCACGTGCAGAAGGTCGTCGACCTCGAAATCCACGTGGTGGTCGCCGCGATGACCGGCGAAATGTGCGCGATGACGCACCAAAAGAGTTTGAAGAATTGGTAATCAACATTGACCGCGTTTCTCGCGTGGTTAAAGGTGGTCGCCGTTTCCGATTTAAGGCTTTGGTGGTTGTTGGCAACCGCAAAGATAAAGTTGGTGTCGGTGTTGCCAAGGGTGCAGACGTTCAAGCTGCAGTCGCTAAGGCTACATCAGTCGCTAAAAAGCACCTAATTACATTGCCATTAAACGGCGAAACAATCCCGCACGACAGCGAAGTTAAATTCTCTGGCGCACGCGTATTGATCAAGCCAGCCGCTCCTGGTACTGGTATTATCGCTGGTGGTGTAGTTCGCCAAATTATCGGTGTAACAGGTGTTCGTAACCTATTGACCAAATCTCTTGGCTCAACCAACAAGGTTAACATTGCTTACGCGACTATCGAAGCTCTAAAGTCATTAGTTCCACGCGATCAATGGCTAAGCGCTCAGCCTGTAAAAAAGGTTGCTAAAAAGGAGGCTAAATAATGAAGTACAATGATCTCCAAGTTTCAGCAAACAAGAATAAAAAGCGTGTTGGTCGCGGTATTGCTGCTGGTCAAGGTAAAACTGCTGGTCGCGGTACTAAAGGTCAAAATGCCCGAACAGGTAAGAAGCTTCGTGTAATGTTCCAGGGTGGTCAGCGTCCACTAGCTCAAGCTGTGCCAAAGGCTCGCGGATTCAAGAGCTTGCGAACCCCAGCTCAAGTTGTGTACATGGATCACTTGAACGCATTTGACGGCAAGACCGTTGACAATGCTTTGTTGTTCACTGAAGGCTACATTGCAACTCCATTCCATACGGTCAAGGTGATTGCTCGTGGTGAATTGAAGGCTAAGGTTGACTTGAAAGTACAAGCCGCCTCAGCTTCAGTTGTTGCTGCTATCGAAAAAGCCGGTGGCTCATTTGAGAAAGTAGCTACACCTCTACGCCAAAGCGCGAAAGAAGCCGAAGAGAAATAATTTTTCTCGGTAATAATAAATCCCCTTCGAAAAAGAAGGGGATTTTCTTTTGCCCTGATTTTTGGACTATTTTTCGCTACATTCTTGCGGCACGACTAGATAAATAGTCACGTTTCTGTCGGCTGTGTCATCGCTACTGTCATGATTGGCGATTTTTGGCTCAGAGATAACAATCTTATTCTCAGGAAAGCCTTGCGAGACTAGACCTTGCTTGATTTTATCGGCGCGCTCCATGGCTAATTTTGTGCCAGCGCTTGTCTTCGAACTTTCATACGTTTGACCGACCAGCTCAATTGAAAATTCCTTTTGACTATTTGATTTATATAGCGACCCCAGTTTAGCTAGTTCGTCAACAGCAATTTCTTCGTATGTATATTGCGTCGAATCCGCATTGAAGAAAACATTTTTAAAATTATATTTACCGTCGCTAAGCGTAAAATAGCCGTCTTTCATATAGTCATAGCCAGCTTTTCGAAAATCAGCAGACGTTAAACATTTTGAATTTGATTTAGCTAAATTCTGTTTTTTGTCTTTGCTTTTCTTCTCGTCTTTGGACTTGACCGCCTCTTTGCGCGAAATATTAGCGTCTTTTGAAGGAGTGGTTTTATTTGACACAAGAACAATTGCCACCACTATTCCGATTGTCGCCAGCACTCCTACGATTGCCAGTGTAACCCATAGCCATAATTTACTTTTCTTTGGTGGATAATTTTGGGGAAATTCTGGGTTTGGCGGTGGCGTAATTGGTGGAGTTGATGGGATTTCAGGTTGCTGTTGCATATAATACCTCGTTTATATTATGTTATTGACTCAATTATAACGCATACGCTTTTATGTTTTTAGTATGGAAATATCCGCTAAGGTAATGTATAATTAACAGAGTTAAGAATTGTTAGTGACTATGAGGGGCTAAAACATGAATTGGAGAATAATTTTCCGCTCGCTGAAAAATAAAGATATGCAGAAACGACTATTTATTGTCGTGGGAATAATCGTTGTTTATCGATTATTGGCGCACATTCCAGTGCCGTTGGCGGAACCAACACAGCTACGTAACGCGATTTCGTCGGTACTTGGGCAATCTGACCTTGGCGGAATTTTGAACTTGCTATCTGGTGGCGCGTTGTCAAGCTTCTCTTTGGTGCTGGTCGGACTTAGTCCATTTATTACTGCCAGTATTATCATCCAACTTCTGACCAAAGCTATTCCAAGGCTTGAGGAACTACACAAAGACGGCGAATCTGGACGTCGAAAAATTCAGCAATGGACGCGTGTTATTACCGTGCCGCTTGCTATTGTCCAGTCAATCGCTTTCATCTTCATCTTGAGGCAAACAGTTCTTCAAGGCGGCAGCACGACATTAGCCGACCCTACGATGATGGAATGGATTGTTTCGATCACTTCAATGACGGCAGGCTCTGTTCTTCTGATGTGGCTCGGCGAGCTGATCACTGAGCAGGGAATCGGCAACGGTATTTCTATTGTAATCTTCGCTGGTATTATCAGCCAATTGCCACAAATGCTCGCGTCATTAATCTCATCATTGTTCAACACCTCATCTGGCAGCCTAAACGTCTTCAACTGGTTCACTCTCCCTGTAAACCCAGTTATGTTCTGGACGATATTAATCATGTCAATCGCCGGACTCATCGTCCTTTACTTCCTAGTTAAAATCAACGAAGCTCAGCGCGTCATTACAATTAACTACGCGAAGCGCGTTCACGGAAACAGTAATTACGGCGACGTAAAAAGCATTTTGCCAGTTAAATTGATTGCTGCGGGAGTTATTCCGGTCATCTTCGCGGTTGCATTCCTAAGCTTGCCGCAATTTGTTGGTCAAGTTATGAAAGCGTCTGGTAACGCCAATCTTCTACCGACCGCCAATAAATTGATCACTTGGTTCCAAGCTCCAAACGCGGGCTCGTTCACAGGAAGCACGGCTGAGGCATTTATTTACCCAACGCTGTATTTTATCTTGGTTATCGCCTTTACGTATTTCTACACTGGAATCGTCTTTAATGCTAACGAAATTGCCGAAAATCTGCAGAAGCAAGGCGGATTTATTGAAGGCGTGCGTCCGGGCGCTCAGACTGAAAAATACCTTATGAGAACTGTCAATCGCTTGATTTTGTTCGGCTCAATTGTCCTAGGAATCGTGGCTATTTTGCCATTCGTCGCGGAATATCTCACGTACAATTTAACGGGCTTGCAAGGTTTGCGTTTGTCAATCGGCGGTACTGGAATCTTAATTGTCGTATCAGTTGCCCTTGAAACGCTGCGACAAGTCAACTCTCGTGCGCTGATGGTTACGTATGACGACTTTGATCCAGACGAGCTGCTTGATAGTGACAAAAAGAAGAGTAAGAAGCGTCGTTTGTTTAAGAAAAAATAATTGACATTAAAAATCCCCGCCGAAAAGCGGGGAATTCTTTTTGTGAATGGATTATCGTATTTTGTAATCGTAAGATAAATTGTCGCCAACTTTTTTCTTATTTTGGCAGACTGGCGCAATTTCATTACTAATGTTATTTTCATCAACCATCTTACAGCTCGGAATTTCAAACAGGTTAAATTCATTGGTTGGGGAAATCACTTTCCACCCGTCGTCTTTCTTAATTGCGAACATTCGTGCCGCAGAATTGCCGCAGCCATAACCCAATAACAATTGTTTCTCGTCCTGGGAATGGGCAATTACCACATCTACGCCGTTGTTATCCTTACAGCCCGACTTCTTCACGTCTGCCTTCAGAAAATCACGAAGCTCTTGTGTGGCTGAATCGTTGCGAATAACCGCTTTATCTCCTTCAATTCGAAAGCCTAAAGATCCCAAGTTCACAGATCCATTATCAACCTTTTCCGCCGTTTGAGATGTCTTGTCGGAAGTTTGATTGGCGTGTAGTAAAATTACGCCAATAACTATCACTATCAAAGCAGCCACTAGACCGATTAGCGCTGCGGTCATTATCTCATTCTTCGATTTTGTAACCTTAAAGTTTGCCGGTTTTTTCTTGCTTGCCATAAAAATCCTTATGTTAAATTTGATAGTACAATTATAGCACTTAAATTTACGGCGAAAACCCTTGTCAAACTGTGTTTAGTACTGTATAATTGACAACTGTAACTTATGGCGAGTCAAAAGGAAGTCATCAAAATGGTAGGAAAGGTAGTGGAAGCACTGCCTAATACTCAATTTAAGGTGGAACTGGAGAATGGCCATAGTATTATCGCGCACATTTCAGGGCGAATGCGCAAGCATTATATTCGTCTGGTGCCTGGTGATAAGGTTGAGGTTGAGATGACCCCTTACGATCTTACAAAGGGACGAATCAGCTTCCGCCTACGTGACGATCGACCTCAGGGTCGGTAGTTAAATATCAACTATAATCTCGGGTTTACTCGGGAAGGGAGATTTAAGCACTTTATGAAAGTTCGTGCAAGTGTGAAAAAAATCGACAAAGATCCCAAAAAAGGTGATAAGGTAGTTCGCCGCAAAGGCCGACTATATATCATCAACAAGAAAAAACCTAAGAATAAGCAAAGGCAGGGTTAAGCATGGCTCGAATTGCTGGGGTAGTTATCCCAACAGAGAAGCAGGTGCAAATTGCGCTCACCTATATTTACGGTATTGGGCCAAAGCACGCTTCGAGCATCCTTGCGGCGGCTAAAATTGAGCCGACCACTCGGGTGAAAGATCTCACCGAGGCTGAAGAAAACAAGATTCGCGAAATTATTGACAGCGAATACACCGTTGAAGGTGATCTCCAGCGCTTGGTGGCAAATAATATTAAGCGCTTGAAGGATATCAACGCCTATCGCGGTCTTCGCCACAAAGCAGGACTGCCAACACGCGGACAGCGGACTCGTACGAATGCACGAACTCGCAAGGGTCGCGCCATCGCCGTGGGCGGTACACAACCAAAAGCAGCAAGTAAGACCTAAAGAAAGGACTAAGAAATGGCAGACGCAAAATCTACCAAGAAGAAGCAGCGCCGATCAGTCCCAGCTGGTCAGCTGCACATTCAGGCAACATTTAACAATACTATCGTTACTTTTTCCGACAAGAAGGGTAACGTACTAACCGCTTCGTCAGCTGGTGCATGTGGTTTCCGTGGAAGCAAAAAAGGTACAGCCTATGCTTCACAGGTTGCTGCTGAAAAAGCTGCTGAAGCTGCGAAAACTCAATACGGCTTGAAGTCTGTTGACGTTTTCGTGAAAGGTGTCGGCTTGGGACGTGATGCCGCTATTCGTGCGGTCAGCGCCTTCGATATCTCAGTAGAAAGCATTAAGGACGTAACTGGCGTGCCTCACGGCGGTGTTCGTCCACGAAAGGCACGGAGGGCATAATTATGGCACGAGATAATTCACCAATTGTCAAGCAAAGCCGCCGCGAAGGTTATGCGCTTCATCCAAAAGCACATAAAATTTTGGCGAAAAAATCTGGCATTCCAGGTCAGCATGCACATGGTCGACAGAATAAACCAAGCCTATACGCTACACAGCTTCGTGAAAAGCAGAAGGTTCGTCGCCTGTACGGCCTAGTTGAGAAGCAGTTTGCTCGTTTGATGGACGAAGCAACACGCGCCCAAGAAGGTTTGGCGGGCGAAAACTTGTTGAAGCTATTAGAGCGCCGTTTGGATAACGTTGTCTATCGTTCTGGATTTGCCGTATCACGTCGCGCAGCTCGTCAACTAGTTAGCCACGGACACTTTGAATTGAACGGCCGACGTGTCGATATTCCATCGATTCGCGTTAAAGCTGGCGATGTCATCACGGTTCGTCCAAAGAGTACCAAGTCAGAGTACTTTACACGAATTGACGATGTAATCAACAATTCAGTCCAAGGTCCACTAAGTTGGCTAAAAGCTGATAGCAAGAAGCTGAAGATTGAAGTAACTGGTTTGCCAAAGCGCGAGGAAGCAGAAGCTGACATCAACGAGCAATTAATTGTTGAGTATTACTCACGATAAAAGAAGGGTTAGGGAAGAATTATGGCAAAAGCAATTTACAATCCAGCACTCGCGAGCGTTGATGATATTTCAGCAACCAGTGCTACTTTTCTAATCGAGCCACTTCACCCAGGCTACGGTAATACTCTTGGTAACTCATTGCGACGCGTTCTATTGTCAAGCGTTCGCGGTGGCGCGGTTGTGGCTTTCAGGATTGAAGGCGCAACTCACGAGTTTACTACTGTTGAAGGCATCAAAGAAGATGTTGTCGACATTATGTTGAACTTGAAGAACGTTCACCTACGCGTATTTACTGATGATCCAGTTGAACTACGCATTGAGAAATCTGGCGCTGGCGAAGTAACTGCCGCTGACATTAAAACTAATGCTGATGTTGAAGTTGTTAATCCAGAGCAAGTAATTGCTACAATCGACGACCCAAACAAGCATTTGGTTATGGATTTGGTAGTTGAGGCAGGCTGCGGTTACCAGACAATTGAAGAGTCAAGCGAAAAGCGTTTACATAGCGACATGATTGCTATCGACGCAATGTACTCACCAGTTCTACGCGTTCGCTACAAAGTCGACTCAACTCGTGTTGGCCAGGAGACAAACTTGGACAAATTGGCAATCACTGTTGAAACTAACGGCACAATCACACCTCGTGAGGCGTTCGAAGAAGCAGCAGCGATTCTTGTCAACCAATACACAGCTTTGGCTGGCAACACGATGGTAACTGGCGCACCAGCACTTGGCGCAGCTAAGGAAGACGAAGAGTCAGAGCTAGCAATGCCAATCGAAGAGCTAAACTTAAGCGCCCGCACGACGAACGCGCTAATTAACAATGAAATCCGCACTATTCGCGATTTGGTAACTTTGACTGAGCAAGATTTGCGAGAATTGAAAGGTTTCGGTTCAAAGGCACTAGACGAAGTACGTGACAAGATGGCGGAGTTGGAGTTTTAACTATGCATAGACACGGATATCAAGGGCGCAAGTTCGGCCGCGAGCGTGATCAGCGACGAGCCCTACTCAAAGGTCTGGCTACCAGCTTGGTTGAGTACGGAAAGATCGAGACCACCTTGCCAAAGGCTAAGGAACTAAAGCGTCACATTGAAAAAATCATCACCAAGGCTAAAAAGGGTGACCTAGCTAGCCGACGTCAGGTGATTGCAGCATTAAGCACACGCGCCGCTGCTTACAAACTAGTTGATGAAATCGCGCCACAGCTAAGTGGTCGAACCAGCGGACACGTTCGCGTTGAACGAACACGTTTGCGAGTCGGCGACGGCGCTCAAATGGCGATCATCGAGTTTGTTGACGATATTAGACCAATGCCAAAGGAAGGAAAATAAGATGAAGACTTATTCACAAAAACCATCTGAAGTTTCTCGCCGTTGGGTATTGTTTGACGCTAGCGAATTACCACTTGGACGTTTGGCTACAGAAATTGCCAAGCATTTGACTGGTAAATACAAGCCAACTTACACTCCTCACATTGACGGTGGCGACTACGTAGTTGTTATCAATGCTGCGCAGACGGTTGTTACTGGATACAAGGAAACTGATAAGTATTACTATCGCCACAGTGGTTTTCCAGGTGGAATTAAGGAAACGCAATTCAAAGAAATGCGCGAACGCCACCCAGAGCGAATTATTGAAGAAGCTGTTAAAGGTATGTTGCCAAAGAACAAGTTGCAAGCAGAGCGCCTAAAGCGTCTACGCATTTTTGCTGGCAGCGACCACGCTCACACAGCACAAACACCAGAGAAAGTTGAGGTAAAGTAATATGGCTGCTGATACTTATTTCTACGGCTTAGGACGACGCAAGAGTGCTTCAGCAAGCGTTCGCCTACTTCCTGGCAAAGGCACTATTACAATCAACGGCAAGCCTGCTGCTGAGTACCTGGACGGCAACAAAACCTTACTAGCAGAAGTAACCGACCCACTTGCAATTGTCAGCAAGCAAAAAGAATTCGACGTTACTATTCTAGTTAAAGGTGGCGGTCTGGCTGGTCAAGTTGACGCTATCAAGCTTGGCATCGCAAAAGCTTTGACAGCTGCTCACGCTGACCTGCGTCCAGTTCTGAAGAAGGCCGAGCTATTGAAGCGCGACCCACGCGAGAAAGAGCGCAAGAAATACGGTCTTCGTTCTGCTCGTAAACGCGAACAATTCTCTAAGCGTTAGTACAGAAAAGGCTATCACAAAATACTCCGTTTCACATGCAGGCGGAGTATTTTCATAGTATACTAAAAATATGTTGGACAAGATTATCCATCGCTGGTTGCGGATTCCATATGCATTGAACGTGCATTATTTTTCTCGTCCGGAAAAACCGAAAGCGACAATCTTACTTATTCATGGATTAGGCGCATCCTGGAAAACATGGGTGCCGCTGGAGCCGTATTTACCGAAGGACACGCGAGTTATAGCAATTGATATGCTGGGATTTGGCAATTCGCCCAAGCCTGATTGGAAAACCTACAATGTTCACGATCAAGCCGCAAGCATCGTCGCCACTTTGCGTAGGGAATTTATAAATCACGTAGATATTATCATCGGTCATTCTATGGGGTCGCTGGCTGCCGTAGAACTCGCCAAGCAATATCCGAAGTTAAGCAAGTCGCTGATTTTATGTAGTCCGCCGATATATTATCCGAAGATTGACGAAAAAATTCATCATCCAGAGAAGATTTTGCGTGCGCTTTATGAGTTTTTCAATAGTCATCCGCGCAGCTCGAAACGTTTTTTGCAATTCGCTGATCGGCACAATATCTGGCCTGATGCTGGATTTAAGGCTGATGAAGTTACCGCCGAGTCGTTTTTAATCGCCCTGAACACCGCGATTATCAATCAGACGACAATGAATGACATCGCTAAGCTCACTCTTCCGATTGCTATTTTGTCTGGCAAACTTGACCCACTGATTGTCGAGAGAAATCTGAAGAAATTGGCAAAAGATCATAGCAATATAACTCATACGTCAATGGCAACTCAGCGTCACGAAATAACTGATAAATATGCAAAGAAGTTGTCGGAAATTATGAAAGAGCATTTGGCGGGAAAATATTCACCAAAAACGAGTCATCCTATAACAAAGTTCAAACGAGGAGACTTATGATTGAAGTAGAGTCCAAATTCAAAGTATTGAGCAGTATAACACGCGACGAGCTTCTCGCTATCCTTAAAAACCAACTTATTGCGCAAATATCAAGCAAACGCCAAATTGATACGGTTTTTCTATTGCCTGAGCAAGTTGACGCGCTAATTGTTCCTGGCTCGAAAATTATGCGAGTGCGCGATGTTCTTAATCCGGAAACTGATGAGCTGCAACGGAGCCTGATAACGCTGAAGGTCGAGGGGCAGGCAAAGCTAGTGTCTGATGAATATGAATTTGTAGTTGATGACGGAAATGCGGCGCGCCAAATGCTCACGGCGCTGAGCTGGCAAGAAATCGTTACGGTTGATAAAGTCCGTCTTGAATCAAAAACCAAAGATTATACGATCTGCATCGACGAAGTTGCTGGACTAGGGCTATTTATTGAACTGGAGGTTTTGACCGAAGACAGCGCCGACGTAAAAAATATTCAGCAGCAAATGTGCAATTTTCTGAAAAACCTGAACATTGACGGCAAATTATGGAAAATTCCGTACGACACAAGCATTAGAAATCTGCAAAATAACGTTAGTTAGCGTATACTTGATTAAATTTAGGAGGTCTTATGTCGGTTGAAATTAAAAGATCCAAAAAAGACATATCGGCTGTCTTTACGTGCGTGAAAAATAAATTAGCGCTAGTGCTTGCGGATAGTTCGCAAATTCATCATGTCGGCAGTACCGCGGTACTTGGTTTGGATGGTAAAAATATCCTAGATATCCTTATTTCTGCTAAAGATAGCGAACACATGAACGAGCTGCGGGACAAATTGGTAGCAATTGGATATTTTCCTTCATTAAATCCAAGTTCCCGTCAAGGGTATATCTTCCTGGCGTCCCGACAAGAAGAGACTGGCGAGGGCGATATTCATATTCACCTCGCGGTCGCGAATACTGAAACGCACGATAACTTCTTAATTATCAGAGATTATCTAAGGTCTCACAATGACGAAGCTGATCAATATTCAAAGGTAAAATATCAATATGCCAAGCAAGCAAATTACGACAGGTCGGCGTATAAAAAACTTAAAGCAGCTTATGTCGATAAGTTATTGCGATGTGCCAGGCAGTGGAAAAATGGCGGCTAATCTCCTCATTCATATTCCGCACGCTTCGCTCCATCTGCCGCCAGATTTTTGGCGCGATGTTACGGTTGACGGATTTGTAATGCTGAGGGATTATTTAGTAAACTCATGAAAGTTGACAACAACTACATTCAACAGGCTATCATTGCTCGCGAAATAATAGACCTTTACCGAAATTCGCCAGATAAATATGAGGTGGCGGAGTCTCTTAGCTCGTTATGTTTTGCAATGGCGAGATTGACTGACTGCGATAAAGTTGACTATCCAACAATTGACTGGGATGATTTAGCAAGTAACTTTGATGGCATAGCAACATTCCAAGCCAGTGATGTATCAGCTATACGAAAGATAGAAAAAGACATAGAGTCCGTATACAAAAAGTCTTTAAAAATTATAGATCAATAGCTAAGTTAAACTAGAAAGAATATATCGTCCCATTACTTAGCGATCGAATAATGTTATAATATACTTAATGAAACCATCAAAACCCGTCATCCTCACTGGCGTGCGCGCCAACAACAACATCCACATAGGTAATTACTTTGGGGCTATTTTGCCAATTATCAACATGGCGAAACGTCGCTCAGACGAATATGACATCAATCTATTCATCCCAGACCTTCACAGTTTTACGACGCCAATTGACCACAGCAAGTTATACGACAGCGTCCTGAATAACGCGCGAGTTTACGCCGCCGCTGGATTGCCGTTGGACAATCCCTCCATTCATCTATATCGCCAAAGTTATATCCCAGCTCACAGCGAGCTAACATGGATTTTAGATTGCTTCACTGGGTTTGGCAGGATGAGCATAATGACACAGTTCAAAGACAAATCGCGTAAGTTTCTTGATAGTAAAATAACCAAGGGAGAAATGTCTGACGAACAGAGAATTTGGGACACTATAGACAGAAATATCTCCGTTGGACTATTTAACTATCCCGTCCTGATGGCTGCCGACATTCTACTTTACGGCGCAACTTACGTGCCAGTTGGTGACGACCAGACTCAGCATTTAGAGTTCACTCGCGATATTGCTGAGCGAATGAATCGTAAGTTTGGCGATCTATTTATCGTGCCGAAACCCGTAATTCAGCAACATCAATTCTTCGGAAAAGACCAAGGATTGAGGATTAAAGATCTCGTGAATCCAGCGAAGAAAATGAGCAAATCTGACGAGAGCGGCAAGGGAATTATCTTCCTTTCTGACGATCCAAAATCAGCACATAAGAAAATAATGAGCGCAACAACAGATTCAATTGGCAAAGTTCAATACGACAAGGAAAATCAGCCGGGAATTTCTAATTTGCTGGAAATTTTGACTTTGGTTCGACAAGATGCTGGCAGGGAAGTTACTCTGGAGCAGACCGCCAACGAGTACTTTGGTATGGATCGTTATGGCGATTTCAAGCGAATCGTGGCTGACGAAGTCGCGGAATTTTTGGAGAATTTCCAGAATCGGCTTGCGGCGGTTGATGAGCGAGCAATTGAAGAAAAGCTTGCTTCCAGTGAAAAAGACATGAATGTCGTCGCTAATGAAACTTTATATCGCGTTCAAAAAGCCGTAGGGCTTCGAAAATAGGGAGCAAATCGCGTGAAAATATTACCTCGGACAGTGCTGAAAATAGCTAGATTGTACAAATTAGCGGACGATAATACGCCCGTCAAGGCGCTGCGTCGGCTGGAAATTCGAACGGACGAGTCGCATGTTTTTGCGGAATTTATTTTGAATAAGCAGCATTTTGCGCTGCTTTACGGCTCGATTGTCGACGAAGAATCTATTGACGAGCTGTGGATGGAAAAGCCAGATAACGCCGAGATTTTGCCGAATCCGCTAGATCCAGAATTTATCGAAACGCCATTCCAGGGAAAGTATGTCATAATGTTCCGAATTTCGCCAACCAAAGTGCGCCTGGATATTTATCTATCGACCAAATTCGACACGACAATTTCCCGAAGTCTTTGGCAAAAATACATAAAAGCTGGATACGTTTCGGTCAATAATAAAGTCGCGACGACGCCAAAATTTGAAGTTGATGAAACTGATGAGATTGCGCTTAATTTGTCAGAAAAAGAGCAGGCAGACGTAGATTTGCCGATTTTATACGAGGATGATGATGTGATTGTCGTTAATAAGCCAAGCGGACTGCTGACGCACGCGAAGGGCGGGCTTTCTGACGAGCCGACGGTTGCGGAGATAATTCGTCCGAGAACTTCGTTTGCAACGGACACCGATCGTCCGGGGATTGTCCATAGGCTTGACCGCGACACTTCGGGGCTGCTGATTATAGCCAAAAACCCAGAATCTGCCGCGCATTTACAGAGGCAATTTGCCGAGCGAACCGCCAAAAAAACCTACATAGCAATAACCGATGGCAAGCCAAAGTTGAATGCCGCAAAAATTGATCTGCCGATTGGGCGCAATCCTTCGGCGCCGAGCACGTTCCGCATAGATCCGAACGGGAAACCAGCTCAGACAACTTACCATGTTTTGGCGGAAAATGATACTCAGTCGCTCGTGAAACTGAAGCCGGCCACTGGTCGGACTCATCAATTACGCGTCCATTTGGCTCATTTGAATGCGCCGATTCTTGGCGATCGAGTTTATGGAAAATCTTCGGATTGTCGTATGATGTTGCATGCTCAAAAATTAGAGATAACTTTGCCGTCTGGCGAGAGAAAAATTTTTGAAGCCGCAGTTCCTGACGAATTCAAGAAGTTCTTCCCAGAGGATTTATAGATGTCTGAAGTGATTATATCCGCTCGAGACGCTCAAAAAATCAGCCAGATTTCATCACAATTGCCGCACGCGCTTTTGGTGATTGCGGATTACGGACTTGATGGGCTGGGCGTAGCTCAAATGTTAGCAAAAAATAGCGATACTTTTCATCTGAAACCGCTTCCAGAAAAGCAGACCATATCTGTTGATCAAATCCGCGAGCTCATATCTATGCTCCGAACTTACGCCATAAATCGTCGAGTTATTATAATTGACGAAGCCAATTCAATGACCGAGCCGTCGCAAAATGCATTCCTGAAAGCGCTGGAAGAACCGAATAAAAATACCAATTTTATCCTTGTCGCGAAAAACCCGAAGTTAATGCTTGATACTGTTAGATCTCGCTGCCAGACGTTGACGCTTCATAAAACGACATCCGCCCAAGATAAAAAACTGCTTGAAAAGTACAATTTAGACCCAGCTTCCAGCCAGCAAATTCTTTTCTTAGCTGCAGGGCGACCATTGTTGATTAAAGAGTTGGCGGAAAATCCAGAAAAATTCGCCGAATATCGACAATTAGCCACCGACGCAAAGCAAATTTTAGCCACAAATCGGGAATACGACACGTTTAAGAATCTCGCCAAATACTTTTCTGACCGACAAAAAGCGATATTACTGACGGATATTATAGTAAATATGATTCGTTTTCAGTCTTTATCTCACGGAATAAATCCGTCGCTTGAAGAGCAACTTGAAAAAACTACCTCTGTTGCGAGCGCGTTAAAATCTAACGCCAACGTCAGGCTGGCGCTGACGCAACTTGTGATATAATAGTATAGATATGTTTGGATTATTCCTCATTCTGATTTTAATGATTTGGGCGATTTTTTATCATCCGTCAATCAAAGAAACTGGCGACCTGCCAACTAAGATTACTAATAAACTTGATCAGTTATGGGAAATTGCCCAAGAATCGATTCGTGAAAATAAATATCTGCGAGCAGAAAAGGCTTTATTGACAATTTTACGAGTCGATGAGAAAAACGCCACGGCGTACAACCGTCTGGGAATTTTATATGCCAAGCAGCGCGCATATAAAGACGCCATCGAGTGTTTTGAGATTGCCCAGAGTTTGGAGCCAAGTGCTTCCAGTCTTCATAATGTCGGCTTAATTTATTACGAAACAGAGAACTATGAAAAGGCGTCTCTAGCATTTGAGCAGGCATTGGAGATGGAGGATGATTTGGCGGCGCGTTACATCGCTTATGCTAAGGTTCAGGAAAAGATAGGGAATACGAAGAAGGTTATCAATGCATTGGAAAAAGCTGTCGAATTAGAGCCGATTCCTCAGACGTTGAAGATTTTAGCGGAAGCGTATGACAATGCTGGACAGACTGAGCTGGCTGAAGAATTACGTAAGAAAGCTACAAAAATGCTAACTCCGACGGCGTCATCAAAGAAAGCCGACGTGCCACGTCCACGCCAACAGCGCAAAATACATCAACCACGAAAAATAGTTATGTAAACTCTTGTCACAGAGAGAAAAAATTGATAAAATAAATTCAGTTGCCGCTTTAGCTCAGTTGGCTAGAGCAACGGTTTTGTAAACCGTAGGTCCTCGGTTCGAGCCCGAGAAGCGGCTCCACATCACGCTGGAATCGTGTAGTGGCAATCACAGGAGACTGTAAATCTCCCGCCGTAAGGCTTCGTAGGTTCGAGTCCTACTTCCAGCACCAAGTTTGAATCATTGTCGCCTTCCTAGGGCGACTTTTTGATGGCGTAAAGTAGTAATATTGACTTTTATAAGCATATGTGCTATTATATAAGTATGTTTGAATTTACAAAATCTATTCTGGCATTATGGAATAGCGAAAAAAACCAACGATTGAAATTACAATACGCTTATATTATGTTAGCCATAATCGGGTTGGCTGTAGCGGGATTATTGACATTATTTAACGCTTCATCAGCGCACTTGGCAGCATCAGCTTCAGGAATATTGTTCGTTACATTTTTAGTCAATAGCGTAGCGTGGGGAATAATAGAGGCATTTGTCACACCGAAGCTACCAAAAGAATCTAGCACGCCAGCCAAAAAATCCACTCGTAAAAAATAGCCCAGTTGATTAAACATGGCTTAATATGCTAAAATTAAGCCATGTTACGCCGCGATAGCTCAGTTGGTAGAGCGCTACCGTGGTAAGCCATAACGCTTACTGTGGACGTTTTACGCTGACTCGGGCATATTAATTAATAAATCAGATGCCGCGATAGCTCAGTTGGTAGAGCGACGCCATGGTAAGGCGTAGGTCTCGGGTTCAAGTCCCGATCGTGGCTCCATATGAAACACAGATTCGCAGAGATGCGGATCTTTTTTATATCATATAGCTCAAGCCACAAAAGTATCGCAGAATCTTAGTAACTTACCAACTCCAGCAACTTTTCGTATGAGTTACAAACTCCATAAATACGGTCGCCATTGCTAATCTTTTCGAAGTGCTTTCTGGCGCACTCAACCTTAGCTTTTTCAATACCTTTCACACCGACATCAAGTTGTCCTTCGCTCACGCCCTTAGTTTCCGCCACAAAGTAAATGTGCTTTACTCCAGCTTCGTCCTTAAACGCAATTGCCCAGTCTGGATTGTAATTGCCCATTGGAGTATTTATGTAGAATCTCTTTGGAAGTTTCACGTAAACTTCTACTGCATCGCTCTTTTCAAGTTCCCTCGCAAAGTTCTTTTCAACTTCAGAATCGTAGCGCAATTTGTCATATAGATGATGATCGGGAGTATCTATGAGGTTGTAGCCATATTCACCGGTAATACTTTCATTGATGAAAATTTCTCCACTGTCCCATTTCTCGTTTAGCTTGTCATATTCAATATGTTTAACTACTGTCGAGGCTTTTTGGTCGTTTATGAGCTGAATTGCATTGTGGATAAACTCCTCAGGATTTGTTTTAAACGAATGAAATACACTCGGTTCAATTCTAGATAAAATATTTGCTATAGCCTTACGCGTGAGACCCGTACCACCATCGCTATAAGACTTGGAAAGCTCAGAGATAATATCGTATTTAACCGTCTCATTCGCAATTTCAGAAACAGCGATTGGCATACCAATTTTATTTTTATACATCTCCAATTTATCTTTACCGGCAGTCTTTAACAAACCTTCGGTAATAATAACTTCCGTCTTTGTTACGCACATATTTCTATTAAGAGAATCCACGCACCTCTCTATAAGCTCGTCGTCGTCAAACTCCACGGTATAATAAGTCTTTTCATTAATACTGTCCCACAGCTCCTTAAATTTCTTAGAGGCGAACTTTTCTTTATCAAGTTCAAGTTTCTCGCTATTGCGATTATTAGTCACAAGTCGCCCGCGCTTTGAATCGTAAACAGAAGATAGGATGTTATTAATGTTCTCTGCAAACGGAGCGTACAGCTCGCCAACGGCTTCGCGAACTTTTTGAGCCTTCTGTTCATCATTTAACGAATGATATGCATCCGTCAACTGCTTTGAAACCTTGTCAACAAGTCCAGTATTCACTAGTCCCATGTATATATCCGCAGCAGCAGAGTCGTCGAGCGTAATAGTCTTTTCGCCACTAGCATCCTGTATTATCTTTCCATTAAATAGTGAGGCAGACGCATCCTTTGGACGCCTTGCAATAATTTCATTAAACTCAGACTGAAGACTATTCGCAAAACTCTCATAACTTTCATTCGCAATGACAGTAAGTACGTTCGTATCATGGACGAGATTTTCACCGAGAATCTCCGCATCTTGACGAATACCGTTTTGATCCACACACAATCGAAGTCCACGACCAATTTCCTGACGTTTCTTAATTTCAGCATCAGAATCACGAAGTGTACAAATCTGGAAGACGTTTGGGTTGTCCCATCCTTCGCGCAGGGCAGAGTGAGAAAAGATGAATCGCACCGGCTCTTTCAAGTCCAGCAGCTGCTCCTTATTCTTCATAATAAGATCGTACGCCGAAACATCATCAGAGCCATTACCTTCACGACCTTCCTTACTGTTGATGGCGTGACCTTTTTTATCGATAGAAAAGTAGCCGGAATGTATTTCAGACGGGGTAAATTTTTCTAAGTATTTACGAAAATCTGCATTTTCTTCGAATTGAAGCTGCTGGTTCAGGTAAATATCTATAGCTTTTGTAAATTCCTCTTCGAATATCTTCGCGTAGGAGCCTTTATGTTCACCATTTTCATCATAATATTTATACTTGGCTACCTCGTCGATGAAGAATAGAGAAAGGACTTTAATTCCTCTCTTAAAGAGTTTTTGCTCGGTCTCCAAGTGGGACATAATAGTTTCACGTATTTGAATACGACGCAAATCCTCAGCATTAGTTTCGCCAATAACTTCACCTTCATAAATACGAAGCCCATTCTTAAAGTCTACATACCTGTCGCCCTCTCTGGCGTTTATCTCCGTAATTAGATATCCATCATGATACGCCTCCAATTCGCCTGAATGCTTATAGATATCATCGCCCCAGCTAAGAGTCTTCGTTTTACGGCGTATTCCAGTGCCTGCTTTTGAATCAAACTCAAATATGGCCGTAACGGTTGGCTTTTTATTCGGATAAGTATTAATTTTTTGGATATAAATATACCCGTTAGTCGCGGTGCCGCCCTTAACTGTGATACCCTTAACTGTAATTTTCTTCACAAGCTGCTTTTGGTAAGCATCGACGGCGTCTAAACGGTAAACTTTATTGAAATCTTCACGATGAGTCGCGGAATAGTTTAAGAAAAATAGCGGATTAAAGTTGGAGATGGAAGAGCGGGTGACATTCGCTTTTTTACTTGTGCCAATAACACTTTGCGGCTCGTCAATAATCACAATTGGTTTTGTGGCGGCAATCACGTCAATCGGACGACGAGACCGAAAACTATCAAGCTTCATCGTAATACGCTTGGCGTCGGCTCCACGGGCGTTAAAAGCCTGTGTATTAATAATCATGACGTTAATATTTGGATCGCCAGAAAATTGCTCCAGCTCGCTCAGCTTAGAGGAGTTGTAAACAAAGAAACGAATCTTCTTACCATAATCTTCAGCAAAATGATCCGCAGTCGTCTGAAAAGTCTTATAAACACCCTCGCGAATCGCAATACTCGGCACCACAACAATAAACTTGCTCCAGCCGTATTGCTTATTCAACTCATACATCGTTTTAATATACGTATAAGTTTTACCAGTACCAGTTTCCATCTCAATGGTAAACACCGGTCTGTTATTAAGACGCTCAATTTTTGCATTACGGGGAATATTCTGCAGCCCCTGAACTTCATGCAGATTTTTAATCAGCTGTGCGTCCTGCAAGGAAATGTCCGCATTGCCAAAACCGTACATATCAATAAAGCTCGTGCTATCACCCTGATCCGCCAGGAATCGATGCTCGGATTTTATCTGCCCAGTAAAAATATCACAGGTTGCCTTAACGGCGTCTTCTTGGAATTTTTGGTGCTTGAATCTTAGCTTCATTAGATCACCTTAACTCTCGTGTCAGGGCTAATAATACGGAAGTGCTCAGACAGGTTAATTTTTTCAGCAGAATTCTTAAACGACGAATCCTTAAACGCCGCCGTCAGAGGATTTAATTTGGCAATTTCCTTAACAGTTTCTTCTGGAACTTCATCATCAAAGCAGGCAATAAGACCTGTATTTTCATCCAAGTAACCATACATATAAACCGTATTCTCACCAATTTTACGCGTTTCAAGCTTAAGGTCAAACGGCAGGGCAGAGGTGTAAATTACGCCGAATAATAAGTCCAGCGGCGTGCGGTCTTTTTTAACGTTATCAATCATGTCAAACATGTCACTCTGATCAATTTCATTCAGTGGCTTACGAATGTTTTCATTATCATTACTGCCATCAACGCGGAACACACGGAATCCAGTGTCAATGTCCGCTTCTGGATACTCAGACTTAATTTTCTCCCCAGCACGACGTAGACGCTCAGCAGTAATCTGGTCAATGGTGTCATATCCAGCTTTTCTAGCTTCTGACTTCTCATCAGTTTTTTCATCAAGCTGTACACAAATGTACTGACGCTTTCCGCCATCTTCAGCGTTTAAGTCCATGACGGCATGACCAGTGGTGCCAGAACCAGAGAAGAAGTCTAGGATTAGTGAATCCTTACAAGAAGCGTGAAAAATCAGCCGCTCAATCAAGCTAGTCGGCTTAACGGTTTCAAAGCCATGTCCTTCACCTAATATTGAGTTTAGCTCCTTTTTGGCGCTTTCTGCTGTACCGATTTCTTTAGAGAGGAATGCCCAAAATGGTTCCGTCGTCTCCGATCTCTCGTAGCCGGGTCTCATTTTTAAGATAATCTTATTGTTTCGGATAAACAAGTTTCCATTGTTTTCCGTCTGGCGGCGTTATTCCTTCAATTTCATAAATCATCGATTCTCGCCCGCGAACCCCATTGGCATTCATTACCTCGAGTGGATACTCTCTATACACGCCTTTTTCATCTTCTTTATCGTATATTTTTTGCGCCTTTACCAGTAAGTTAAAGTGGTATTTTTCGTTGCTTTTAGAGTAGCAGAAAATGTGCTCCACCTTTGGCTGCAATTGATCAAACGCCGTCTTCGTGTTTTGCGATTTTGTCTTTGATTCCCAAGCAATATTGCCAATAAAGTTATCCTCTCCAAAAACATCATCACACAGCTTCTTCAAATTCGCTTGCTCGTTGTCATCAATTGAAATAAATATAACCCCATCGTCAGTAAGTAAATTCCTTGCCAGCTTCAGTCTCGGGTACATCATCGACAGCCAGTCTGAATGGAATCTGCCGTTCGCCTTTGAGTTTTCTGCGTACTCGTCTCCAGAAATAATTACATTGCCATCAGAATCCGTAGAATTGTCCTCAAAGTCGGCTTTTTTAACCGTAAAGTTATCATGGTACACGAAGTCATGACCGGTGTTATACGGAGGATCGATGTAAATCATTTTTATTTTACCGAGGTAGGATTCTTGGAGGAGTTTCAGCGCGTCAAGGTTGTCTCCAACGATTAGCATGTTCTTTGTGTTGTCAAAATCTTTGGAAGCTTCCACGTCTGGGCGGAGAATTTTATCAATTGGCGCGCCAGCCTCAATAATGGACTTTCGCTTACCAACCCAAGTAAAATCGTACGACTCATCTTTATCTTCCAGCTTATTCAGCGCTTCACCCAACGATTCAAAGAATTCGCGACTGCTTTTCCAGTCTACGCGGTTCAAGTCGATCTTTTCGACGTTATCATTCATAAGATTTCCTCCACGGTTTGTTATAAATATCCTTACCGTAATTATATCACAAGAGCTGTTGTTTTAATCTGTAACGTTCTTCTGCTAATGACTGTTTTTTACCGAGCGACGGTTCCGCCTTAATCTTTCGGTTCAACGCCGCTATTTGTTTCATAATTCTTTCACGTTCTTTCAGAGTCTCAATATCTTCTTTAATGGAATTCGGAGATTTTTCTTTGTTATTTTTATTTACCGCAGCGAGTTTATCTCCGGCAATTTGACGCACGAAGTTGCTAAAAACTGTATCTATATTAAGTCCATCAATTCTAATGTTCTGGAGCTTCTTATCATTCCACTCCGTGTAAAAGTAGGCGTCCACCTTAACAGTGTTCTCATTTTTTTGACTTTGCTCTTTGTAGCAAATGGCGGCTTTTTTTATTGAACCTTTTTCTATAATGAAAAGAATCGGATATGGAATCACTGAATCAATAGTTCTCAAAACTTTTTCTGGAATTTCACCATTTTTAAGCACTATACGAAGAACTTCTATTTCTGCCCACTTTTTTGCTGGGAGGTTAATTGTGTTAGGTGCAAGTTTATATTCCCAAATTATTCGAGCAATTTCGCTCTGAAAGAGGTTTTTTGTAGCAGCGTCAATATTCTTATAAAAGTATTCTTTGGCGACAATTTTACCGACCTTTGCGCGTTCTGGAAACGTTATCATTATTTAACCACCAGGAAATTAATTAGCTCAAAATCATCAAGTCCGGATATTTTATTAGTTAGGGCAGTAGTGCCGCCGGCTTTGAATAAACTTGCGACATCTTTCTCGTCCTTAATCGTTACGATGCTATGAATTGCGTCAGAAAGTAGCTTCGAATATATATCCATTTTCTTACCGTTTTCAGTTTCAAGGTTGAATTTTACCACCAATTCACGACTTGGAGTATCTTTTTCTTTACAAAGTAAACGCATTTTATCAAGAAGCGACTTCGGGTTGAGATGATCTACGAATACTTCGCCATCATCTTTAATATAAACAAGGTAAAACGGATGTAGGCGGTTCTGCTTATCAATGTTTACTCCAGAATTGATATTTTTAAGAATATAAATTACGCCAGCTGGAGCCTCATCTTTAATAGCGCCAGCAGTTGCGCTAATGCCAAATGGTATATGATCCGCGTCACCGTATTTCTTATGGAGTTCTTGTAAATCCATATGGAATTCATTAAGTCCAAGATCCATAATTGAAACACCGCTATTCATCTCTTCGAGGTCAACTACTTCTTTCTGAAGTCGCTCAAGCTGCTCCTTCCTGTATTCAAGTTCTGGATCTGTATTTTCAAGCACATCACCGCCAGCGCCAGTGATAGAAATAAGTTTTGTGCGATTTTCCACGCGTGCTTTAAGGTTTATGTATTCGTCAAGGTCGACATTTGGCCAGAAGTTCACCAACTGGATCTGCTTATTATCTGACCCGATTCGATCAACACGACCAAAACGCTGAATAATACGCACTGGATTCCAGTGGATGTCGTAGTTAATTAAATAGTCGCAATCCTGCAAGTTTTGACCTTCTGAAATACAGTCAGTGGCAATGAGGATGTCAATATCCTTATCAGCGAGAGCAGCCCCAAACGCGTCTCGATTCTTCGACTTCGGACTAAAGCAGGTTAGGATGCTATTAAAATCTTTTGCCACTCCCGCACAATTGGTTTCTGGATTCCTACTACCAGTAATGACGCCCGTATTTAAGTTAAACTTATCTTTAATGACGCCTGATATTTCACCATATAAATAATCCGCCGTATCAGCAAACGCCGTAAAGATAACGATTTTCTTATTATCGCCGTTAATCGGATTTTCAAGCTTTTCTTTAATAACTTTTTCAAGTTCACGCAGCTTAAGGTCGTGATCTGGAGTAATGAGGCGGATTTTTTCGATAAGTTCGGACAATACTTCGTGATCATCAGAGAGTTTTTGATGCCAAGAAATGCGATCCATATCACCAAGTTCAATCCTCAGATCTTTACCAACTGTATAATCTGAGTCATTGTCATCCTCGTCAATCTCGTTAATTTGCTCCATGACATTATCGAAGTTGAATTTTGTCGTACGACCTTGCTCGAATCGGTCTATATTGTCCATTGTGTCAGCTATGAGATTATCAAGGCGCTCAACCGTTTCACGGAACGCATACACCGAACTTTCCGCACGCTTCAAAAGGTTAGTTATCATAAGAATGTTTCGTCCAGCTTCACGGTTCTCCCACGACTTACCCTGAGATGAATTCAAGTCAACGTATTTCGCTAATTTTGATTTGTGTACAAATTTGAGCGGAGTATAAATCTGGAGATTCAGTTTATCAATATATTCAAACAGCGTGTTAAAGTCTATGTCCTCGAGGTCGGTTAGGTTAGGGCGATAACTCTTCGGTGCAAGTCTTTCAGGGAACTTACCGAGGTTTGTTTCATTATAATATTTTTCGATATGCTTTCTGGAGCGAGCAATCGTAACACTATCAAGCAGGTCAAAGAAATCAAAGCTAAGCATCTCCAGAAGCTTCTCGGTCGTACGATTCTCTGGGTCAAGCTCAGACCAAGATTTGAAGGCGTTATTTGCATCGCGGAATATTTTCTCGAGTGAACTCCCAACTTTAAGCTTGCCAGAAAGTTCATATTCATTACCGCCGCTCGCAATCATCAGTTGGTTCTTAAGGTCGGTAAAATCTATATTCACTGGAGTAGCAGACAACATCAAAACCTTCGTGTTCACTCCAGCCTTAATAATTTTTCGAATAAGTTTACGGTAGCGATTCTCGTAATTTTCATCACTTTTACGAGTACTATGTTCACCATTACGGAAGTTGTGCGACTCGTCAATCACCACCAAATCATAATTGCCCCAATTGACAAGACTTAGGTCAATTCCATTAGAGGTGCCGCGTTCACGACCAAGATCCGTGTGATAAAGAACGTCGTAATTCAAGCGGTCATCAGCCAAGGGATTATTCTTATAATTGCCCTTAAAAGTATTCCAGTTGTCACTTAAACGCTTCGGACAAAGAACAAGAACTCGCTGGTTTCTGGACTCAAAATATTTAATAACACCCAACGCAGAAAACGTTTTACCAAGACCCACAGAATCGGCAAGTATACATCCACCATAACGATTAAGTTTTGTAATACATCCAACTACGGCGTCCCTCTGGAAATTGTAAAGCATATTCCAAACCTTAGATTGCTTGAAGCCAACAGCTTCATTAGGAAGCGAGGCGTCATCGATGTCTTCAAGGAATTCACTAAAAATATTATAAAGCGCAATAAAATAAATAAACTCTGGCGAATTTTCTTTGTAAGCTGCCGTAATATTTTCAAGCACGGCATCAGTTACGTCAGCCAGGCGATCTTCATCATTCCACACTTCATTGAAAGTGCTAATGTACTGTTGTGTCAGCGGAGCATGAACTTTTATTATCGTAGAATACGCGTTATTACCTCGATCTTCACCCAGTTCGGCGGTAGTGAAGTTCGCAAACGGACTATAAGTAGCATCTCCCTCAGGACTTTCTATATTCATAAATGGAGACATCATTTCATTAGAAATATTTGAGCGAAAATGTGCTTTCTTACGAATCCAATCCGCGCACTCCTTCGCTATTGCTTGTTGATTAAGTTCATTTCGAAGTCGAACTTCAAAGTTGGTGCCATAAAGAGAGCGCTCACGATTGAGTCTTGGGATGTAAAACTCGCGAGCTTCTTTTGGGGCTTTTTCTTTTGTAAATGTCTCTCCCGTAAAAAGAAAATGAAATTCATCGACAGAGTTTAATTCTTTCTTTAAGGCTTCAAATGCATAAATAGAAAAAGAAGCTGCTGCTATAGAAACCTTACTGCCTTTTTTAATTGTCGTTTTTAAATCATCAATTACTTTTCTATTGACGTTATCTAAAAATTCTGGCGCCTTTGGTGTATCTGAAGGCTCTTTGTTAAATAGACCCATTTGAGTTTTTCTCCACGGTTAAATTACAAGCTATCCTTATCTTAATTATACTATAAAACGACCACCAAAAGTTTGGCTAATGATATAATCTTAACAAGGCTAGGAGGGTGTTATGACGAAACAATCGATAGAGCAGAGAATTGATAAAGTGCGCGGGTCAATGCTGGGCGGGGCAATTGGCGATGCGCTCGGCTATCAAATAGAGTTTGAGCGCGACATAGTGCCAAGGTCAACGACTCGATTTACGGATGGAATTGGTATGATTTCGGACGATACGCAGATGACGCTATTTACAGCTTGCGGACTTTTATGGCGATCTACGCGACTCCAAACGCGTGGCATAGCGCCGCTTCCGTCAGAGGCGATATATTTGGCGTATTTGGATTGGCTTGATACGCAACAAAAAGCTGGACAGGTCGAGCACACGCCAGTAGCTTGGATAAAAAATATTCCGGAATTAAACGCCGTGCGAAGTCCAGGAATGACGTGCCTTGATTCACTTTCCTCGGGAGAAAGGGGAACATTAGAAGGCGGTCTCAACGGCAGTAAAGGCTGTGGTGGAGTTATGCGAATTGCGCCAATTGCCCTGTATTGCAAAGAATACGTTGTCGGTGAAATTTCCGCCAAATCTTGCGCGCTGACTCACGGACATCCTCTGGCAATTCTTTCTGCATACGCGCTGGGATATATAATTTATTACGCACTGGACGGAAAATCGATAGAAGAAGCCGTGAAAATCGCAATCCAGAAAATGAACGACTGGACTACCGAGAAAGTTTATGGAGATCAAGATCCTTTTGAGATTGGTTGTGATAGCGAAAAAGCTGAGCTGACCAAACTGTTTAATAATGCCGTTCGCTTAGCCAAATCTGACGTTGAAGATCAAGAAGCTCTTTATCAACTCGGAGAGGGTTGGGTCGCTGAAGAGTCGGTTGCAATTGCTATTTATTGCTCGATCAAGTACCAAGACGACTTTGAGGAGGCGATCATTGCGGCGGCAAATCACGACGGGGATTCAGATTCAACAGCGGCAATAACTGGAAATATCGTTGGAGCGAGGGTTGGCTATAAAAACATACCGGATTATTACAAGGATAATATCGAGCTCAAGGACGTAATATTGGAGCTTGCGGATGATATGGCAAAAAATATGCCACTCAAAAAGATTGACGACAGACACCTTGAACCGACAGATGAATGGCTGAATAAATATTTATACTTGGAAAAGAAAGATTAGAGTCCGGCGCGCCTTATCAATCGGCGAAGTAAGCATAAAAATTAGTAAAATCTGATATGGTACTAGCATTTTCACTTCACCCATGCTATAATTAGTCAAGACGTTTTATAAAATCTAACGAGTAAAGAGATGGCAAAGAAGAATACGAAACGAAAGCTTATTGGTTTGGTGAGTAACTTGAGCAACCACCGAACTTACTATACTACTGTTAACACCCAGAACCGCACCACAAAAGGTCAGGGTAAATTGACACTACGTAAGTACGACCCGATTGCAAAGCAACACGCTACTTACACCGAGACTAAGAAAAACCTTGGTCGTAACGAAGTTAAAGCTCGCAAAAGCTAATTTAACAAGATTATACAGAAACTCCCTCGCATTAAGAGGGAGTTTTTATTTGGCAAGAATGTCTGACTATTTCCTCAATCGAGACTTCATATCACGAATGGTATTCATATAGTAAAGAAAAGCGTCGTATGGCGAATCATACGGGCTAAAATAAGCGTGAACATCGCCGTCGGTAAAATTCTTCGTTCCCATGTAATAGAAGTGGTCTGAAGTTTGCAATTTTCGCCAATCGCTAATTAGACCTTCATCCTTGCTATTCAAGACCTCATCTTCAAGCTCATAAACATATCGCAAAGCTTCTTTCTGCAGGCTGTTTCCGTTCCAAGCCGTCAAATCCCGCTCGGCGTCCGCCCACGTTACAGGCGACGGCATACTTATTTCACCGGCGGGCGCATTCGCGTCTAGCGCTTCGCTAACGGTATAGAAAGTATTGCCACTAGCGCTCAGCCATTTATCAACAAACTTCTCAAAGAAGCCGAAAATCCCAGATTCCGCCCATTGATGTTCGCCGAAAGTTTCATAGTCCATGAACAAGTTAAGCAGTGGCGCGTAACGGACAGAATCTTCCACCCACGTATTAAACTTATCCGCGGTCAACGGCCATTCATTCCATTTTCGATCGCTAAACCTAAACGCTAAATCATCGCTCAATCGATAATTCTTAAGTAGTAATCCAATCTTCTTCGTGTCTCTCGGGCGATATACATAATTCGGACTGCGCCAATTCAGAATCGGATCCCAGCCTTCAGCCAACACACCCTTAAAGCCATCCTGTTCAGCCCATTTTGCCAAGTCATCACTATACGCCAACTCTGTATTTGCCAAAACTCGCGTTTCCGCACCAAAAATCTCGCGAATCTTCCAGCGGTGAAGCTCAACTTGACGCTCGAACTCCTTGCGCGAATAGAAAAACGCCAGACTGTGATGATACGGACTTGATAAGATTTCTACTTGACCAGTCTTTACCAGGCGCTTGAAACTTTCCAAAACTTCAGGATTAAACCTTTCAGCTTGCTCTAAAAACGTTCCACTAAAACTCAGCGAGATCTTAAAATCAGGATATTTTTTCAATAATTTTTCAAGCAAAGCATTCATCGGCAAATACGACTTTTCTGCAACTTTTTGGAATATTTTTTGATTGTCCTGATCTGGATTTTGACCGCCAGAGAAATAGTTATGCTTCCAAGCCACGTCAAATATACTATACTCGCGTATTCGCCACGGTTGGTGTACGTGTAGATATAAAACTATTCCTTTATTTTTATTCATGCCAGCGCTCCTTTGTACAGTTTCAGACATTTTCTAGCGGCGTCCTGCCAGGAAATTCTCGCGTATTCATTCTTAACGTTTTTCTTCAAAGATTTCTGTAAAGCAGGTGATTCAGCGATATTAACAATTTCATCCGCCAATTTATTCACATCCCAATAGTCAAACCGCATAATATTATCCAGAACCTCACCAACGCCAGATTGACGACTAATAAGTAACGCCGTGTCATGATGCGCCGCCTCCAAGGCAGTCAAGCCAAATGGCTCAGAAACCGAACTCATCACAAAAACATCAATCAAACAGTAAATATCTCGCCACTGTTTTCCGCGCACAAATCCCGTAAAAATCATCTTATCGCTAATCCCTAAATCTGCCGCCAGTTCAATCAGTTCATCTCTTTGCTCGCCATTTCCGGATAAAACAAAAACAATCTTCTCATATTTATCAAGCGCCTTCGCTGCAGCTCGCACAAAATACGTCAAACCCTTCTGAACCGTGAGTCGCGTCAACGCGCCAACAACCGTATAGCCATCCTTCTTCAACTCCTCCAAATACCTGTAAGTACTGGCGTCATACTCATGTGGCGGCAAATCAGCCAAATCAATCGCGTTATAAACCACCTCAATTTTCTCTGGCGGAATGTGATAATTCTTAACAATTATTTCCTTCGTGATTTCACTAACGGCGATTATCCGATCAGCCATCAACAAGCCTTGTTGCTCAATTTCGTGAACCAGAGGATTTCCTGACTGCTCGCCAGAACGGTCAAATTCCGTCGCGTGAACGTGCACAATTAGCGGCGCGCCCGTCATTTCTTTAGCAATTATTCCAGCTTCCATCGTCAACCAATCATGCGCGTGAATTGCATCGGGCTGATGATTTTTCACAAACTTCCGAACATATTTGCCATAACGCCTCTGTACAGCACGCATCGGCGAAAGACCATATTCGTCCTTAGCGTTTTCACGATCTTCCTCTGAACCGTTATTATACGCGCCCAAATCGTGATAATTCGGCGGCAAAGGAGTAGCTGAATAGATATTCATATAGTCAATTCCGGGATGCTCGGCGGTGTAGGGGATAATAAAGTCAATATCAACGCCCTCCGAAGCAAGCGCCTTCGACATCTGATAGCAAGCAACGCCAAGTCCGCCACTATTGTGCGGAGGAAGTTCCCACCCAAGCATTAAAATTTTCATCTCTGAGTTAATTGTAGAACTACGCTTATGTTTTTTCAAGGGATTTTGGGATCTTTTTCACGAGTTTTTTATTTTTCACAATTTTAACATTTGCGACAAAGCTAATTCGTGATAAAATAGTTGCTATAGGAGTGTAGCTCAGGTGGCTAGAGCACTGGTCTCCAAAACCAGGTGTCGGGGGTTCGAGTCCCTCCACTCCTGCCAAGATTCTCGCTTGAAAGAGAATCTTTTTTATTAGTCAAAAATCTGCTATAATTTCTCAATATGAAACCTTTATCACCTTCACTTCCGCATATTATCGCCATGGTTGGTGCGCCAGGTTCAGGGAAGACACAATTCGCTGTAGAATTTGCGAAGATTTTCAATTCTCCAGTGGTAAGTTCTCGACAATTTGAAGTTTTTACGGACAATACAAAAACCATTTCTGACGCAACATTGTCGCTTTTGGAAGAATTTTTGAAGACTAAGCAAACTGTTATTTTGGATGGATCAACGGATCAGCGCACGAATCGTATGCGTATCAATCGCCTTGCTAGGGAATATGGATATAAAGTCCTATTTGTTTGGGTGCAAACCGATCCCGCCACAGCCAAACATCGCTGGATAAAGACTTACGGCGGAAATGACGAATCTTTTGAACGACGTCTGAAGCAATTCTCAGCGCCACACAGCAGCGAATCTTACGTTGTGATTAGCGGTCGTCACACCTTAAGCAGCCAAGCTCGCACTGTTCTTAAGCAAATTGGCGCCAGTCGTCCAGAAGCTCCACGCCGCCCAATTGCCGGAAATCGTATTAACATAGGTTAGTCATGACAATTATTACCGACGAAGAATTCGGAGAAATTGTCGTTAAAAAACGTAGCTTGTCGAAGACTGTTAGTTTGAAAATTGCGCCAGATGGACGAATACAAATCACAATGCCGCCATATGCGCCGCTGTTGACTGCAAAGGCATTGATTAAAACCTCCCGAAAGCAAATCCGCGAATTAGCTTCTCAGTACAGAGAAAAACTTTCTTACACGGAAAATCAGCAAATCGGCAAAAGCCACCATTTATTGATACAAAAGACCGCGAAACCTTCGAGCGTAAAAATCGTCGGAACGCAGATATTGGCAGAAATCAACGAAGCGGAATCCGTTGAATCAGCCAAAAATCAACAACTTATCCGCAGTAAAATTCTGGCAGCGCTCAGAAAAGAAGCCAAGTCATATTTACCAAGGCGATTATCATTTTTAGCGAAAGAATACAGCTTTTCTTTTGCTCGGAGTAAAATCACACACTCATCAAGTCGCTGGGGAAGCTGCTCTTCATCTGGAACGATTAGCTTGAATATCGGGATGATGAACCTGCCATTTGAGCTAATTGATTACGTAATTATACACGAATTGTGTCACACCAGGCATATGAATCACTCGACGAAATTCTGGGACGAAGTTGCCAAATTTGACCCGCATTATAAAATCCACCGAAATGAATTGAAAAAATATTCGCCATACATATAGAAACGCATATGCTTATGTTATACTTTAGCTATGTGGGCGCTAATTTTTCTATTGATCACTCTGAGTGTTGTTTTAGGTGTTATAGCTATTGTTTTGCATAAAATATTGTCGGAAATTAGCAATAAATCTGATTATAAAAATGATAAAAAAAGCCTCAGCGAACATCAAAGAATGATCACGCTTATCAATAACATCACCGACGCAATCCTCAGTACGGACGAGCATGGAATTATCAATACGTACAATTCTGCGGCACTTAATTTAATTGACACGAACAGCGGAATTAACGGTGAACATATCAGTCAAGTGCTGAACCTTGAAACGACAGATAAAAAGCCGATTGACATTTTTAAGGAACTCACCAAGTCTTCCGCAATTCGCCAGCGCGACGACATTCTAATGAAAATCGAAGATGGCGATTATATTCGCCTGGAAGTTACGCTTGCACCAGTTCAGGGCGGCGACAAGATGACGCCGGACGGATATGTACTTATCTTGCGCGACATCACGAAGACGAAGAGCCTCGAAGAGGAGCGTGATGAATTTATTAGCGTAGTTAGTCACGAATTACGCACGCCAATTGCTATTGCTGAAGGCTCGCTGAGTAACGCCAAATTGCTGGTCGAGCGTAAAATGACTAGCAAAATTCCCGAAGCCATTGACGAATCTCATAAGCAAATTTTATTCTTAGCGCGAATGATCAACGACCTCAGTACACTGTCGCGCGCCGAGCGAGGAGTAGCCGATGAAACAGAAATAATTGACGTGACAGAGCTGGCGGCTCAGATAAATTCCGAATATTCACCTCAGGCGAGCGAAAAAGGTTTGGCTTTCAATTTGGATATCGGCGGACGACTTGGCGTAGTTAAGGTTTCTCGTCTATATCTGGAGGAAATTCTCCAAAACTTCATCACCAACGCCATTCGATATACACAAAAAGGCTCCATAACTTTATCAATCAAGAAAAATAAATCTGGCGAAATCACCTTCAAGGTTATTGACACGGGAATTGGCATTAGCAAAGCCGACATAGCGAAAATTTTTGACAAGTTTTACCGCGCAGAAGATTATAGAACTCGCGAGACGAAAGGCACAGGATTAGGCCTATACGTTTCCGCTAAGTTGGCGAAGAAATTGGGCTGCAAAATTGAGGTAGAAAGCCGATTAAACCACGGATCGACGTTCGGATTCAAACTGAAAGAGTTTAAAAATAATGACAAATAATATTCGGTCAACTTGTTTTTTTGGACTGGATGAATTACAATGACTATTGACAGTCTGTGAAAAACAGACTTTTTAAATTGGGAGAAAATATGGCACAGAAAGGCAAGGCAAGCAGCAAAACTACGGTTCGTCGAATCAAGGCTACCGACGACGCGCCAAAAAAAGAAAAAGCTGTAGCAAAAAAAATCAATAAACCAACTAAAATCACCACAAAAGCGTCTAAAAAATCTGGCGAAAAAGGTGGATTGATTGGATATTTCAAGGGCGCTTGGGAAGAGTTGAAGCTAGTTCGCTGGCCAACCCGCTCAGCAACTTGGGCAATGACAGCGGCGGTGCTTATCTTCACCTTTGCGTTTGTCGTTCTGATTTTATTACTTGACGCCGCATTCAACTGGGGCTTTAACCAAATTTTGAAATAGAGGAGAGATTATGAGTTCAAAACGATATGACGACAGTAAGCAATGGTACGCAATTCATACCTATTCTGGCTACGAAGAAAAAGTTGCCGAATCAATCCGCCAGCGAATCAACGGCGTCGATATGGCTGATAAGATTTTTGACGTTATCGTACCAAAGGAGAAGCAGATCCAGATTCGCAACGGTAAGCGTAAAATTGTTGAGGCTAAGATCTTCCAGGGCTATGTCTTGGTTGAGATGAAATTGACCGACGAAACTTGGTACATCATCCGCAACACGCCGGGCGTTACAGGATTTGTGGGTGCCGACACTACGCCAACTCCAGTTTCTGAAAAAGAAATTGCGAAGATTAAGAAGCGAATGGGCGTTGAAGAGCCAAAGCATCAGATTGATTTCTCAGAAGGCGAAGTTGTTTCAATTATCGACGGTCCATTCAAGGGCTTTGATGGCGCCGTGAGCGAAATTGACGCATCTAAGGGCACTTTGAAGGTTATGGTTAGTATGTTTGGTCGCGACACTCCAGTCGAGTTGGACGCCCTGCAGGTTAAAAAAGTTTAGCTTGCAATTTTAAGCATTTTTCGATATAATATTCGAGTTACGCACTACAAACTATAAGGAAGAACTATGGCAAAGAAAATTATTGGTAATTTGAAATTACGCATTCCAGCCGGTCGAGCAACAGCAGGTCCTCCAGTGGGATCAACGCTTGGTCAGTGGGGACTAAACATGATGGACTTTATCAATCCATTCAATGACGCTACAAAAGACATGATGGGTAAGGACGTAATTGTTCACATTCAAGTTTATGAAGACCGAACATTTACTTGGAACTCACTTGGTCAGCCAGTTGACGATATGATTCGCGAAAAAGCTGGAATCCAAAAGGGTAGTGGCAAGCCACACTCAGACAAGGTCGGTAAGATTACTCGCGCACAATTGCAAGAAATCGCTGAGGCGAAAAAAGACCAATTGAACGCAATCGACATCGAAGGTGCAATGAAAGTTATCGCCGGATCAGCACGCTCAATGGGCGTTGAAGTCGTCGACTAATCTACAGAACTTTTAGCAAATAGCCCCGGACTTCTCGGGGTTATTTTATGGTAAGATGTAATAAATGATTGTGAAGAATATTTTAGACAACAGTGTAATCTCCGCGCTTAAAAATGAGCAATTGATAATTGCTAAAACCGACACGATTTACGGAATATTAGCCGCTGCCAATTCAGAAAAAGCCGTCGAGAGATTATACGAAGTTAAGCGGCGCCCCTTGGATAAACCCGTTATTATTTTGGTTGCGGATATTGACGAGATCCCTAATCTCACGCCGTCGATCAAACGCAAATATCAAGAAATCTCCAAAAATAGACCAACAACAATCATCACCAAAGTGAGTCCTAATTTTCTACCACACCTTCCGAGAAACGGCAGAACATTGGCATTCAGAGTCGTGCCAGAATCTCCGTTGGCAGAGTTAATTCGAACCGTCGGTCTTTTGGTCGCGCCCAGTGCGAATCCATCAGGAGAAGAACCGGCAAAGAACGTCACCGAAGCGATAAATTACTTCCACGAATTAGTGCCGATTTATGTCGATTCTGGAGAAACCGCCGACGCTCAGCCGTCGCAAATTGTCCGAATCAACGAGGGTGGGGGAATTGAGTTTTTAAGAAGATAATCCTCGAATAATTGTCAAAAAATCGCCAAATAAAAAAGACTTCCTCTGAATTACGGGGAAGTCTTTTTGTGAGAGTTACTTCACAAACGGATGTGCAATCTCCAAATCTGGGCGCTTTTCCGCAATTCTCAGCAGTTCGTTGTACTTAGCAATTCGCTCTGACCGCGACATCGAGCCAGTCTTAATTTGACCCGTGCCCAAACCGACCGCCAAGTGAGAAATCGTTACGTCCTCCGTTTCGCCAGATCGGTGGCTCATCACTGTATTCCAGCCGGCGTTCTTAGCCATCAAAACAGCCTGAATCGTTTCGGTCAATGTACCAATTTGGTTCGGCTTGATTAAGATCGCATTGCCAGCCTTTTCTTCAATTCCGCGCTTCAATCGCTCGACATTCGTCACCAAAAGATCGTCGCCAACCAATTGCGCAAAATTGCCCAAATCAGCCGTCATTTTCTCCCAATCTTCCCAAGCTTCTTCGTTCAATCCATCCTCAATCGAGAGAACAGGGACGCGCTCCAACAGGGCTTTATACGTGCGAATCATTTCGTCAGCCGACAGAATTCGGTGTTCGGTCGCCAAGTTGTATTTGCCGTCCTTGTAAAGCTCGCTCGCCGCAACGTCCAGCGCAAAACCAAAGTCCACGCCTAATTTATAGCCAGCCTGCTCGATGGCGCGAGATAGCAACAAAATAGGCTCCATATTACCATTCCTGACATGAGGTGCATAGCCACCCTCATCGCCAACCGTCGTAGGATATCCTTCGTCTTTCAGGATTTTTGCCAATGCATGGAAAACTTCCGCACTCATTCGAACCGCGTCCGCAAAAGTTGCCGCGCTAGTTGGAATAATCATATATTCCTGAAAATCAGTCGCACCCAACGCATGCTGACCGCCGTTCATCACGTTGATCATCGGCATCGGCAGGCACATCGCAGGATTTCCAGCCAAGCTATTGACATATTGATACAACTCCACGCCACGCGACTTAGCGGCAGCTTTCGCCACGGCCAGCGACACAGCCAAAATCGCATTTGCACCCAAACGCGCCTTATTCGGCGTACCGTCCAGACTCTTCATTTTTTCATCAATTGCAGCCTGGTCGAACGGATTAGAACCTTTCAAAGCCTGCGCAATTTCACCATTTACGTTTTCGACCGCACGAAGCACGCCTTTACCGCCGAACGCCAACTCGCCGTCCCGAAGCTCAACAGCCTCGAAAGAGCCAGTGCTTGCGCCAGACGGAACAGCCGCACGACCGAACGAACCGTCACTCAAAGTCACGTCCGCTTCAACCGTCGGATTTCCACGCGAATCTAAAATTTGCCTTGCTTGTATGTTTGTAATTGTTATATCCATAATTACTATTTTATCAAAAACAGCAATTATATGTTAATCTTCATCTCTCTTCAGGTCGCGCTGTATTATCACTGGCTCACCAATTTGAGTTTCACCCAATCCTGAATAAAACACCTTCGGACTATCACACATAGCGACGCGCACAACCCGAGAACCGTCAGACCCTCCAAGAGTTAAAGGTCCTTCGCACCCATTAGTTAGCGTGTAAATATCCCTCTGCGCTTTTGCAATATTTTCATCTAGCTCGTCCATTCCACTGGCGGCCATTTTACAAACAATTTTAGTAGATTGATCTTTATCTAATACCTCACCTGTAGCCTTATTAACCAATGTCACCTCATCACCACTAAACGCCATTTCTAGAAGTTTATTTACTGTTTTTCTGTATTCTTCTAAGTCGTTTAACTTTTCTATTATTCTTGGGCAAGACATACATTGCTCTGGGATATAGATATCTATCGTGCCTAAAGAACCGTCTTCGTTACCTACAATTTTCGTAAACTCACTCATAATATTACATATTATACAATTCTTCTCCATAAAATCAAACATTTGCCTCAATCTCTAAAAATATGGTATAATTTCAACATTATCAATCAATGTTGGGAGGCTGATTTGTTAAGATGACAAATTGCCGTTCGTACCACAGAAAGGATTTTTATGGCAAAGAAAGCCGAGTTGCTAGAAAAAGCAGCAGAACTAAAATTAGAAGTCAGTGAGAAAAACACAATCGCTGAAATCGAAGCAGCAATTGCAGAGGCTACAGACGCAAGCAAATCTCACGACAACAAAGACAAAGACGTTGTTGCCGAGCGCGAAGCTACTGTCGCTAAATCTGGCAAACGCAGCCAAAAAGCTCTTGACGAAGCTGCTGAAAAAGCAGAGAAGGAAGCTCGCAAGGAAGCTGGCGACACAACTCCACAGTCTGACGATGCTGAGGCTCACGTAAAGAAAGGCCCAAAGCCAGTTACTCGTCCACGCTTGGAGCGCCGCGGTAAAAAATATCAAGAAGCTGCAAAAAACGTTGAAAAGAACAAATTGTACAGCTTAGACGAAGCTTTGAAATTGGCTACTGAAACCAGCCCAGTCAAGTTCGACGCTAGCGTTGAAATCCACATCCGCCTAGGCGTTGACCCACGCCAAGCTGACCAAAACATTCGCTCAACCGTAGCATTGCCACACGGTACGGGTAAGGATGTTAGAGTTGCTGTTTTCGCACCAGAGTCAGAACACGCTGCCGCTAAAAAAGCTGGCGCTGACATCATCGGTGACGAAGAATTCCTAAGCCAATTGGACAAGGAAGAATTGAACTTCGACATTTTGGTCGCAACTCCACAGTACATGCCAAAGCTTGGTAAATACGCACGTTTGCTTGGTCCACGCGGTTTGATGCCAAATCCAAAGTCTGGCACTGTCGCTACCGACGTCGCTAAAGCCGTTTCTGAAGCAAAAGCCGGAAAAGTTGAATACCGCGTTGATAAGCAAGCCATCGTTCACTTGTCAATCGGCAAGGTATCATTCGGCGCTGAAAAATTGGCAGAAAACGCACGCGCATTCTTGACCAGTTTGAACTCCCAAAAGCCATCCAGCTTAAAGGGTGTTTACGTTAAGAGTGTTGCAATTGCCACAACTATGGGCCCTGGCATTAAAGTAGAGAACTCTCTGTAATCTTTACATTTCAGGCAATTAAATCCCGTCGATTCTGGCGGGATTTTTGCGTTACTATTGCATTTTTCATTTTTTATGATAAAATAGTAAAGTCCGCCTAGGTACTGATGTTCAAGTAAGTTCTTGATTTCCAGCCTAGCTGGATAAGGACCTTAACATCTGTATCTGAATCAACGACTACAGGAAGGACGCAGAAATGCGTAACCGAAACAGGACTCCGTTGAGAGTCTCGATCGTGGCAGCCTTCGTCGCGATTCTCGTATCATTCCTCTTCGGAGGCGCAACACGAGCCGCCAACACCGCCAAGATCACCGCCAAGATCACCGCCATCTCTTCGGGCAGCTCCCAGGTCTCGTCACCTGTGACTGTCAAGGGTACTTGGTCTACCAACAAGCTCGAGGTCGGTCAGACCTTCACGGTCACGTCGGACGTCATCAACTGGGCGTACGACTTCCCGTTTACGGTGGATTCCGGCGACAAGATCGGCTCCTGCAAGGCTGACAAGGGCACACTTACGTGCTCTGTGGACAACGTCCCGGCCTCCATCGCGGACAAGACCGATATTTCCGGCACGTGGTGGACCAGCGCTCGCATCCAGAAGACTGCCGTCGGCAAGAAGACGGGTGAGATCACGCTGAACGGCAAGGTCTACCCGTTCACCTTCGGCGACAAGGACGGAGACGGAACCTGTGATAGTGACTGCTCGGGTGGTCACTATGAGGACGCCACCCCCGAAAATTCAAAGTGGGGGTGGACCAACCCGGACGGAACGACGTCCTGGATGATCACCTGGATTGCCGAGCCCGGCACTGTCTACACCATTCACGACGAGTACACTGAGCTCAGCGCTGGTGTTAAGTGCACAACGGGCGCTACTTGGGATCCCGAGACGACGTTCTATGCAGACGCAGAGCTCGTCGACGCGAACACCATCAAGGCAACTGCTCCCAAGGACGCCAAGGTCTGCGTGACCTACACGCCTAAGCCCATGGCCACTCCTGCTGGCGCAAAGACTGTCACGAATGTCGCAACGGTCAACGGTCTCAAGCTCGAGCGCACGATCGACGTGAAGGTCGACGGTGGAACTGATGGAGACGGTACCACACCTGCTCCTACACCCACGCCGGAACCGACTCCAACCCCGGAGCCGAGCCCGTCGACGACTCCTGAACCGAGTCCGTCGGCACCAAGCCCGGCACCGAGCCCGTCGACAACACCGTCGACACCCACGCCGAGCACGACCCCGTCGGTGACACCGACTCCGAGTCCGAGCACGACGCCTACGCGTAAACCTCCGCTCCCCACTCCCGTTATTGAACGGTATGAGGAGCCTACGCCCTCGGCTACCCCCACACCAGCACCCCAGCACAAGAAGCTGGCGGTCACTGGTACAAGTGGAGACGTAGTCGCCAGTGCGGTCGCGCTAGTGACCCTCGGAGGCTTCCTCATTTGGGCGCGTCGTCGTCAGACGGCACGCTCGGAGAGGTAACCCTTCTCGTCGAGGGGTGTTAGTTTAATCGACTAGCACCCCTCGACAGAACATACAGATACAGAAAAAGTTAGGAGGTTCTACACCCGCTCTACAGAGCGGGTTTTCTCTTTGATTAGACATAGAAGCCTATTGATTTTATTACGTTATTATTGTAAAATAATAAATATGTCAGAATTAAGTAACGCGAGTCTACTAGAGGGCGCTAAATGCGCGGAGCTGTCCGTCAGAGAAGCTGATCGCTTGTTTTTTCAATTAAACCCAAATACTCCAGACCAAAATTTAAGAGGTGCCAGAAAGACAGAAGCCGCGGAAGCTGCCATAGATATGTGCCGAAAATGCCCAGTATTAAAACAATGCTTAGAATATGCGCTCCGCCACCCAGAATCTGCCGAATATGGCGTGTGGGGAGGCACAACTGTCGTTCAACGCAGAAGAATATTACGATTAGGCGAAAATGCGATAAATAAGGCGATTGAATCGGCTGGAAAATAATCGCCATAACTCTTGTCTTTCGTTGTCATTTCTGCTACAATGGTCTGGAACATTACCAAAGACAGTGGCGACTTGACGTAAAGCAAGTATAAAAATGCCACCGAGGGATGAAACTAACAGTTTTATTTGACGTCTTTGGTAGTGCGAGAATCAAAGACGTTTTTTGATTCTCCATTACCGCACGTTAACAAATTGGCACATAACAAATTAACTCAATCAAAGAAAGGATTTTTATGGCAATTTCACGCGATAAAAAACAAACTTTGGTTGCTGAACTGACAGAGCTATTAAAAGACGCTAAGGGTACGGCTTTTGCTCGATATCAAACCCTTACCGTTGCCGACCTACAAGAACTACGCAAGGCAGCTCGCGAAGCGGGCGTTACCATCAAGGTTGTTAAAAACCGATTGGTGCGCGTAGCTCTTCAGGAAATCGATACTTACAAAGAAACCGACACCAGCTTATTGGTTGGTCAATTGGTTTACGCTGTAAGTAGCGAAGATGAAGTTATGCCAGCAAAGGTATTGGATACGTTTGCAAAAACACATCCAGCATTACAACTTGCAGGTGGCTTCTCAGGCGAAGGCTTGGCAATTAGCGAAGCTGACGTTAAAGCATTGGCAGGTCTACCAAGCAAAGACCAACTCGTTGCTCAAGTGGTATCACAATTGCTATCACCAGTACACAACACGGTCAACGCGCTTGGCGGCAATTTGCACGGACTTTTGGACGGCATCGAAGCCAAAGCTGCTGCTTAAGTTTAGCAATCAACACTAGTAACGTTGCAACAATCGCAACAATATAATAATAAAGGAGAATATCAATGGCTGATATTAAGAAATTGGCTGAAGAACTTGTAAAATTGACAGTTCTAGAAGTTAACGAATTGAAAAATCATCTTAAAGAAGAATACGGCATCGAGCCAGCTGCTGCAGCTGTCGCTGTTGCTGGTCCAGCTGCTGGCGGTGACGCCGCTGCTGCTGACGAAAAAACTGAGTTCACAGTTACTTTGAAAGACGCTGGTTCTCAGAAGGTTGCAGTCATCAAGGCTGTTAAGGAAATAACTGGCCTAGGTCTAGGTGAAGCAAAAGCTATCGTTGACGGCGCTCCAGCACCAGTCAAGGAAAAAGTTTCTAAAGACGAAGCTGAAGCTGCAAAGAAAACTTTGGAAGACGCTGGCGCTACTGTCGAGCTTTCATAATTTGTTATATAACGCCAATTTGTTTCGTTTAATCACCGTCCGCTCTGGGCGGTGATTTTTATGTCGCCAATCTTAATATCACGAACCACACATCATTTTCAAGAGTAAAATTTGCAACACTTTTTCGTCCATATCTTATAGCGCTGTGGAAAATCAGAGAAAATCAAATGACACGACTTGATATAAATGTAAGGATATGCTATATATTAGTTAAGTATTATAAAAAATAGACAAAGGAATTGCGAGAACCATGTCTGAATTACCAGAAAAGCAAATTAAGCGTCTGAGGACACTTATTCAAGAGGCGGAAACCAATTTAGCTGCCGCAAAAGAATTATTGATTAGTATTATTGGCGACGACGGTCAAGTTGTCACGCCAAAAAATTCGTCAGATGATGTAACAGGAAAGATTATCGAAGGCGTATTTGACGGCCAGATGATGCTTAGCCCAGACGGCAAAAATTACCCAATCCCAGCCAACTACGCTTCAAAGTCGAAGCTGGTTGAAGGTGACCTGATGAAATTGACAATCGCTGAAGACGGCAGCTTTATCTACAAGCAGATCGGTCCTGTACCACGAAAGCAAGTTATCGGAACGCTTGTTCAGCACGACGGAATTTACTACGTCGAGGCTTCTGGCCGCGAATATCGTATTTTGCTTGCTAGCGTAACTTACTTCCGAATTAACGTCGGCGACCAAGTTACAATCATCATCCCTGAAGACAATCCTGACGCAACTTGGGCTGCAGTCGAAGCTGCATTGTAAATATTATGATGCCGAGCGAGTTTCTGCTCAGTTACGCCAGTTTTAACGCTGACAATAAGCCATTCGTCGAATGTCAAGTTGACGGTAAAATTGAGCGCCATGAATTGTTCGGACAAGATTTGTCTCTTGAGTTTGATTTTTCCGTCAAATATTGCACGGGTTGGGTGGATTTTGAGAATCGCTGTAGCCAAATCTGCCCAGACCACGCCACGGTTGATGAAAAATATGAAAATTGCCTAAAATGCCGCGACAAAACCGGCTTTAATCCAGCATTTTATAACGCCAGTTCGGTTTCCGTCCAACAAGAAAAAATCAATCAAAATCCGCACTTTGTTTACTTGGCATACTTCGCGCCGAACGTCATAAAAGTCGGAATCTCGCAAGAAGAGCGCGGAATTCGAAGATTGTTGGAGCAGGGAGCGCGATTAGCCATAAAATTAGAAACGTTTTCTTCGGCATTGATCGCCAGGCAATACGAGGCGAAAATTTCCAAGCTGGACGGAATAGTTGAAACCCTGCCAGTTCACAAAAAGATGGAATTGATAAAACTACCTTTTGATCGTGCGACTGGCGAAAGGGAATTGCGACAAAAATTACTTGAAATTGAGCAGAAAATTGGCGTGTCGTTTCCGAAATCCAAGCTAATTCCTTGCGAAGATTATTTTCAAACCGCTGGTGTTGATTTGTCGCGTGTCGTTTTAATGAAGGATTATGGTCAATTGGTCGGACATGTACGCAGCGTCATCGGCTCAATTGTCATCACTGATTACGACGGTCAGCTGCTGGCTTACAACATTAAAAAGCTTATTGGCTATCGGGCGCAAAAAGTTGACAGAGAAATTGAGCTGGATTTACCAACCGAGCAATTAACGTTATTTTAAAAGACACAAAATCTCCTTTTTAACAGAGATGACATTATTATTGTGATATATTCTTGACAAAATTGCTTGACATTTTATTCTACTATTGATATATATATTAGCTTTCACAACGTGTGTTAGCTTGCGTCAAATCGACGCACCGTTTTGCGGAGGATTTATTTTCTCTGCCCGACTCCAGAAGGAGTTATCATGGGAAAGAACTGGTGGAGCGAGCCGATGGGCGGCTGCGACTCTGAGGGCAACCCCATCACCATGTCGTTCGGTAGCGGTCCGAAGGAGGGACACACCCTCATCGGAGATGGCGACCGCAGCGGCGGTATGGGCGTCGGCGGTGGTCTCGCCGACGGTGCGACGCACTACTCGTTCCTCGAGAGCGACAACCACGACCACTACGGGTCTGGCAACGGATCCAACAACAACGGTACCAACCGCGGCCAGTACACCACCGGCCCTGGCCACTAGACCCATCGTCCTGGACATGACCTGAAAAATGTCTTATCCTGAGTATGATATAAAACTACTCACTTACCTAGAGGATTCACTATGTCAGAATGGACAGAAAAAGATTTTGAGTCGTACACCCAATCTGATTGGGAACTTATTAAAACAGTCAAGCAGCTTGCCGATGAAAATCTTGATAATGTTAAGATTTTAACACGTGCCAATGATATAGCATTGGCAATTTTTGGTATGTTGTGCGTACGGTTGCGCGATAATGGAGAAGAGGGTGCGGACGGCCTCGGTATGTCGTTACAAGAATATATAGGAACAGTCCTAGCCAACGCAAAGAGGAAGAAAGAAGATGACGGCTGGGCCGCTGAATACGCTAAGCCGATCGATCAATTTATCGAATACGGTAAAAATAAATTTGGCGAATAAATTATCACCTATAGACATGAATAATTACTCAAATTTTATATTTCCGGCTGTAGTTTTTGAAGCATTTCCAATTCTGAAAAAATTGGGTTATGTTCGACAATTCACGCCACTGATACCGCTTAGTCCAGATACGACTTTTCATCTATTCGGAGGTAAGGATGGATACTTTCTTATACTAGTTATGACCGACTATGCCGACCCAATAGATCAGAGTCGAGAACTAAAGAATATTTCTGGTGAATATGCGTTTGAATTTACTAAGCTTATCAAGCCATATAGCAACAATGAGCATATTGAAATAAGAGAAAACGACGAGATACTTGAAGATCCAACCGTATCAGATTCTAATAGCTACTACCGTTTTTATGTCGCCGAAACAAAACACAAAATCGATCTGCGCTATCCATAAAAAATGCCGTTTTCTGCTATAATTATCTCATGAGGAGCATGAGGGGATGAGTCAGGCGCTATATCGTAAATATCGCAGTCGCAGTTTGGATGAAGTTTTAGGTCAAGATCACGTGACTAGTATTTTACGTCGAGCGTTAGAGCAGGGAAAAATTGCTCATGCGTACTTGTTGACTGGACCGCGTGGCGTGGGAAAAACATCGGTGGCACGAATTCTGGCGCACGAGATTAACCACTTGCCATATGATGACGATTCTTCAAACTTGGATATTATTGAAATTGACGCAGCCAGCAATAACGGCGTTGATGACATTCGAGCCTTAAGAGAAAAAGCCCAAGTCGCGCCTGTTTCTGCGCCGAAAAAAGTTTATATCATCGACGAAGTTCACATGCTATCAAAATCAGCATTTAACGCGTTATTAAAAACCCTGGAAGAACCGCCAGAACACGTGGTATTTATCTTAGCTACAACTGACGCCGACAGACTTCCAGCCACTATTCTTAGCCGTGTCCAGCAATTTTTCTTCCGCCCAATTCCGACGGAAATTATGACGCGCCAGTTAATGAATATAGCGAAAAAAGAGGGCTTTGCAATTGAAGAGGATGCCGCCAGGTTAATCGCTGAACGTTCCCGTGGCGGATTCCGTGACGGCATTAGTACGCTTGACCAATTGTCGATTCTAGCAACATCAGACCAGCCGCTGACGGCGAATATGGTTACCGAATATTTGGGACTGAGCGACGCGACGATGCTCGGCAATTTGTTGGATTCATATCCGTCCGACGACAACGAGAAAGTCTTAAACATCTTTCAGGAATTAGAAAATAGCGGCGCGAATTCAGTTATCGTGTCACATCAATTATTGTCGATTGCTCGCAATAGATTACGAAAAAATCCGAATCTTATTGGGTTGGTCCAGCAATTGATCGAGGTAGATCGACACCCGCACCCAGACTTGAAATTATTGACGATATTCATGAATAGCAATTCTCAGCCAACAGAAAAGCCAGTTGCGACAAAGAAAGATACAACTCAAGCTGCGCCCCAAAAACCCGCCACAAAACCAACACCAATTAAGCCCGCAGAGCCAGCAAAACCGACCGAAAAGCTGATTAAAAAAGAAGAAAAACCAGCCGAGCCAGCAAAAAAGCCCGCCGCAAAACCAAAAAAAACTGACGCGCCACTAGAGCTAAATTGGGAAAAAGTCATTGAAAGAGCGAAAGAAAAATCCCTCGGACTGGCGTCATTATTACAGAAAAGCCAGTGGTCGTTTGACGGTGAAAAATTGACAATTTATGCAGGTTCCGCGTTTTATAAGAAAAAGCTGGATGACGCAAAAAACAAACCATTGATCTCAGAAATTATCTCAGAAGAAACTGAGATGGATTTGGAAATTGATATAATTGGAGAGAAGAAACCGCCAGAGGACGAAAAATTGGCGGAAATTGCAGAATTAATGGGTGGCGGCGAAGAAGTTAAGCTGGAGGATATTTAATGGCAGACAAGAGCGAAGAAGTAAAAGGGAAGATACCACCACAAAATTTGGACGCGGAAAAGAGTTTGCTTGGGGCGGTTCTAATTGACGAGGAAGTTTTGGCGGATGCCGCAGAAATTACTCACCCTAGCGATTTTTACGACAAGAATCACGGGTTGATTTTTGCCGGAATGATGCGGCTATTTGAAAAACACAAACCTGTCGATCTATTGACCTTAACTGACGAATTGAAGCGAAAGGATGAGCTGGAATTGGTTGGCGGATCGGCATACCTGACAGAGCTAACAAACTACGTTCCAACGGCAGCGCACGCATCGGCTTACGCGGAGATGATTGCGCAAGCAGCGGTTCGCAGGCGTCTGATAAAAGCGAGCGGTGACATTTCCGAGCTTGGATATGACGAATCGACGACCACGCAGGAATTATTAGAGAAGGCCGAAGCTGAGCTTTTCAGCGTATCAGACCAATCAACCAAGCAAGATTTGGTCAGTCTGGAAAGCATTTTGACGGATAGCTTTGACCGAATTGAAGAGCTCAGTAAAAATAAAGGCTCTCTCAGAGGAGTCCGCACTGGCTATCGCGATCTGGACAATATGACCGCTGGTTTGCAAAAATCGGACTTGATTATTCTGGCGGCGCGTCCAGCCATGGGTAAGACGACGCTGGTGACGAATTTGGCTTATAACGTGGCGACGATTGAGAAAAATCCCGTCCTATTCTTCAGCCTAGAGATGAGCAAGGAGCAGCTGGTCGACCGTATGTTGGCGGATGCATCGGGAGTGGATAGCTGGAATATTCGCACCGGAAATCTGAGCGACGAAGATTTTGCAAAGTTATCTGAAGCTATGGGTGAAATGGCCGAGGCACCGATTTACATCGATGACACGCCAGGACTGTCGGTTTTGGAAATGCGCACGAAAGCTCGAAGAATTGCCCACGAAAACCAATTAGGACTAATCATCGTCGACTATTTGCAGCTTATGCAGGCCAACGGAAACCACAACGGGAACCGCGTTCAAGAGGTGTCAGAAATTTCACGCGGACTGAAGCTTATTGCTCGCGAATTGAATGTGCCGCTAATTGCCCTGAGTCAGTTGAGCCGTTCTGTTGAATCACGCACGCCGCCAATTCCACAACTAGCCGACCTGCGTGAATCCGGCTCCATTGAGCAGGACGCCGACATCGTGAGCTTTATTTATCGCCCTGGATATTACGAACCCGACAACCCAGAAGTTCAGAATATTACAGACTTAATCATCGCCAAGCATCGTAACGGCCCAGTCGGTAAAGTCCAATTGTACTTCCACCCAGAGCGTCTACGCTTTATGAGCCTGGATCGCAAGCATGAATAGAATTGTGTTATAATCATACCAATGAAAAAGCAAAAAGTTACCGATATATTCCTTTACCGATGGCGCTACGTTTTCGGCTATACGTTGCTGGCGCTGTTGTATATAGGGGCTATTATAATTTCCGCGTTGCATGTGCCGGGAGGTTTGTCACAAGCAGAAATCGACATGGTCAATACTACAAATCACTTGAACTTCAGTATCGAAGGAATCGCCGTCACAAATCTGCCATTTCACCTTCTTCAATTGCTATTCTTCAAACTGTTCGGCGTCAGTTTATTAACAATTAAAGCACCCGCCGTAGTCCTTTCAATCGCCAGCTCCGTCGCTATTTTCTTCCTCCTAAAACGCTGGTTTAAGCCGTCCACAACGATTCTATCGCTATTAATTATGGCAACGACTGGACAATTTTTATTCATCGGTCAAAGCGCAACTGTTGGCATTTTATACATCTTTTACACCGCGCTAACTTTGCTTTTCGCTACATTGATTCTCCAGAAAGCCCAGAACGCCTCCATTTGGCGAATCAGCTTAGCCATCACCACGGCACTCAGTCTCTTCACTCCGTATTTTTGGTATATCAATCTGGGACTTCTAATTATAGCCTTTCTACATCCGCATCCACGCTATTTCCTCATCTCCCGAAAACATCGCAAGTCTTGGATTGTGCCGTCTGCCATTTTATTCACAATTGGTTGTGCGATTGGTTTTCTTTGCTATAAGTCCCACGCGCTATTTTACAACCTCATCGGCATCAACGGCCTAAGTTTTGATATCGTTGCGAACCTCAGGACTTTATATTACACATACATCCGCATTTTCCCATCAGTCGTAGGGAACCAAATCACGCCAATTATGGACATCAACGCAATGGTGCTAATCGGACTAGGACTATTCTGCAGCTTCCAAAAAATCTCCAGCGCCCGCTCGTTTATGATTTGGTCGTGGCTAATCTTAGCATTGGCGCTACTCATCTTTCAGCCAAGCCTCACCCCGATAATCATCATCCCGCTATTTATTCTCTTGGCGGTCGGATTGGAATCACTAATGAACATGTGGTACGGACTTTTCCCGCGCAATCCATATGCTCGCGGCACAGGACTGGTTTTTATATCAATGCTAATTATCGTTATGGTGATGGGTGGCAGCTTCCGCTATATTGACGGTTATCGTTATTTCCCAGAAGCAGTTTCACGCTTTAATAAAGATTTATCTCTACTCCGTAAAAATACCGCGCCGACAGATTCATTCTCGTTATTGGTTAGTAAAGAAGAGTCACCGATTTACGAAGCGCTTAAAAAACACAACTATCACCAGATATCAATTATCCACACGGCGCCAGCAAACGTCGGACAGACTTTATATGTTAGCCACAGCGTAAAGTCTCAAATTCCGCAGACTTACTCTGGACACTTGTCGTCAGTAATTGTCAATGATCATAAAGACGGCGACCGCTTCTATATCTACACATCCGACCGCAAATAGGGTATAATTGTAAGTGTTAAATAAGGAGGAATATGGCGTTTGATCAGGTAAAAATGCTGCAACAATTACGCAAAGCACAGAAACAATTAGGTAAAGAAATCATCGAAGTTGAGGCTGGCGATGGCGCTGTGATCGTACAAATCACTGGCGAATTAAAGATCAAGTCTGTAAAGATTGACCCAGAAATGGTTGACTTGGAGAATATCGAAGAGTTGGAGCACTGGATTGAAATCGCAGTTCGCGACGGCATGACAAAGGCTCAGGAAGTCGCTGCTGAAACTATGAAGCCATTGATGGGCGGCTTGGGCAACTTGCCATTCTAAAGTCATGTCAATCGACATTTTACCAAAAGCTCTGACTGCTTTAATTGATGATTTTGGTAATCTACCTGGAGTTGGACCGCGTACGGCTGAAAGATATGCCTACGCGGTTTTACGCCGTAATTCCAAATCCGCAAAGCAATTAGCGCATTCATTAGACCGATTACATGACCGAGTAAAAACCTGCCCGAAGACATTTGCATTGATCGACTCAGATGACGACGTGTCGCCTTTATACGCAGATTCGAACAGGAATAAAAAAGTAGTTTGTGTAGTAGAAGAGCCGCTAGATATCGTTGCTATAGAAAGAACAGGGCAGTTCCTGGGCACATACCATGTGCTGGGCGGTGTTATCTCACCAATTGACAATATCGGGCCAGAACAATTACACATCCCAGAGCTAATTGAGCGCATAAAAACCGACGATGTTCAGGAGATTATTATTGCTACGAACGCTTCAGTTGAGGGTGAGTCTACTGCACTATTCTTACAGCGCTACATCCAAGAAGCTGGATTAAATACGACTATCACACGCTTGGCTAGAGGCATTCCAGTCGGAGTCGACCTCGAGTATGCAGACCAAATTACGCTAACTCACGCACTAGAAGGTCGAAAACAGTTATAGATTCAACGGCTTCATCACCAATAAAAAATACCCGCCATCTCGGCGGGTATTTCGTTGCTAGCTTAGCTTATTACATTTGGCGACGGCTAGCGATGTAAGCGATAGTAGCTGTAGTTAGTCCACCTAGGCCTAGTGCTGACATGATCGCGTCACTTGCACCAGTCTTTGGCAATTCTGGGCTAGGTGTTGGTGTTGAAGGAGTGTTTGGTGTAGGAGTTTCCTTACATTCGTCCAAGTTGGTCTTGTGAATCTTTTCGTTAAACTCTTCCTTCTTAATCTCCTTAGTGTACTTCTTGCCACCTTCTTCAATTACACAGACTGTGATCTTAGCAGGAGTTTCCTTACATTCGTCCAAGTTGGTCTTGTGAATCTTTTCGTTAAACTCTTCCTTCTTAATCTCCTTAGTGTACTTCTTGCCACCTTCTTCAACTACACAGACGATCATTTTTGGCTCTGGCTTAACCGTAACAGTTTTTTGACAGTTAGGGTTTTGCCTCTTAACTTCACCAGTTTCTTTACCGTTTACAGTAATAGTAACTGTGTAGTTGCCTTCTTTTGCGTAAGTGTATTGAATTTCTGATGAGTTAGTTGTCTTGATGTTGTTATCACCGAAGTTGTATGTGTAGCTGGTGATAGATGCGCCACCCTTGGCAGTTGCCTTAACGCTGAACTTGAAGGTGTTACGAGAAATTTCAGTTACTTGCAAAGCGTCACATGTTAGAGCAGGCTTTGCTGGAGGTGTTGTTGGGTTACCCCAAACTGGGTTACCACAGTCTTTAATCACACCAGTGATAAATGAGCCGTTATTGTCAAACCATGCGTAAATATTGTAGCTCTTAGGTCCGTCAACGAAGCTCTGACCAGTTGTGTATTGGTAGTAAGTATATCCGTTTGAAGTCTTGTAGCTACGTTGTGGCTGAGGCTGACGAGTACCAGCTTTAGACTGTACAGTTATAGCACTTGTAGCTACAACACGACCGTCAACTGTAATGTTACCATTTGCGTCAACTACACCTTCGCGCATATTTGATCCGCCCTGAACCATAGTCTCAGTAACGTACCACTCTTTGTATAGTTCTTTAATTTCTGTACGGCTGTATGCTGTTTGCAATTCTGACATAGAATGTGTACCACAGTATACAACGTTAAAACTGTTACAGCCGGCAGCCTGTGAAGGTGATGCCAACCAGATTCCACCGAGCATAGCAAATCCCAAAGAGATAGCAATGCCGATTTTCTTAAATTTGTTCATAAAAACTCCTCTTTTCCAGCCCTATCTTCAGGCTTTATGTCCTCATACTAGCACAATCTTTATATTTTGTCAATAATAATTTATAAAAATGTTTATGTTTTTTTCGATTGCGCAGTATTTTTAATAGTCCATCACATATTATACCACTTATGTAATTAAAAACAATATATATTATATTAGAGTAAAAATCATTTGTTATAATAAATAATATGCTAGACACAGCTAAACAATTTATTCAATCCGCAAACAATATAGTTATTATTCAAGCCGAAAATCCCGACGGCGACAGCCTGGGTTCAAGCTTGGCGCTAGAAGAAGTCTTAAGCGACCTGGGAAAGACTGTTACTTTATATTGTCCAGTAGATATACCGAAATATCTTCATTATATTAGCGGTTGGGATCGAGTGCAGAACGACTTTCCGTTTCAAGCCGACGCCGCGATAATTGTCGATACAAGCGCGGATATCCTTCTTAGTAAGGTATTAGAAACTCCTGGAGCGCGACATTTCTTAGAAACGCACCCAACTCTAGTTATTGACCATCACACAGCTGAATCAACACTTAGCTTTGATCATATTATGTTATCAGAAACCGTCGTGGCGACCGGGGAATTGCTATATAAACTGTTCAAGTATTCCGACTGGAAGATAAATCCTCAGGCGGCCGAAGATTTGTTGATAGCTATTATGAGCGATAGTCTGGGACTTACTACGCCAAACACTACGGCTCAGACTTTTCATACGGCGGGAGAACTTACAGAACTGGGCGCTTCCAACGCGGAAATTGAAGAGCGACGACGCGAATTTATGAAGAAATCGCCAGAAATTTTGGCGTACAAGGGAAAATTGATCGAGCGAATCGAATATTTACTGGACGGACAGTTGGCGTTAGTGCATGTGCCATTTGAGGAAATCCAAGCCTATAGCGATGCCTACAACCCTGGAGCGTTGATTGGCGACGAACTGCGGTTGGTTGAAGGCGTGGCGCTTAGTTGCGTTATTAAAACTTACCCTGACGGCAAATTGACTGCGCGCCTACGAGGTAATTTGCCAATCGCCGACACCGTGGCTGGATACTTCGGTGGCGGCGGTCATCCGTATGCGGCCGGCTTCCGCGTATATGAAGATTATGACGAAATCGTAAGGGAATTAGTTACAGCGACAGATAAGGCTCTACGAGAAGCAGAATAGTATTGACATTTTATTCTATTAGTGATATAAATGAGTACAGCTTTTGTTGACAAGTCGAGCAAATCCTTGTCCGAAGGCGTACCTTGACAAGCAGCCCAGCACGGGATGAGGTTTTATTCCTTTTTTGAGGAGAAAATAGAAAGAGGAATGGAATCTCATCCTGTGTTAAAGAACAACACTTAGCCACACTCACGTGGGGATGAGAGGAAAGAAGAGATCATGGAACTCATCGATTCCCGTACGGGGGAATGCTGGGGAAATATCCTGATTCTAGACAATCCAGTCGAGAATCCAACTGCGACTCCCGTTACGATCCACGTAGATCAAAGTAACTGGGAGATGATGGAGGCTATCACTAATTTCCGAAAGGAATTAGTCAAGGCCTTTAGAGACACTTACGACCAGCCTAGGCTTGAGAGTCTACTGGATACACTGAATAGTGTCGATGAATGCATATTCACCATTGCAGCCTATGGACGCACAGATCGGCAACTCTCGAAAGATAACGAGAGAGTTTCTACGAGAAACCTGTCTGCTGTAGCGGATAGGCTCAGCAATATGATTGTTGGAGATCTCTCCCTACTCGCAGTCCATACTGAAGCCGAAAGAGTAAAAAAGGAACACTGTATAAGTATTGCTCCGCTTTACTTCTTTGCTTACGTCAACGCTGTATGGCACTATGCGCTGAATAGCACTAGCTATGCGCTGAGGGTGCAGGACTTCAGAAATACTCTCCTCGTGATGGCAGACAGCTTAAGACCAGATGCCAACTGAGAGAGCCTGGCTCACAATAGCGACAAGTTGTTCTTTTTTATAAAGGCTGCTTGTCGCTATTCCTTGAAAATTATTAAGTCCCAGCTGGGGCTATTTTTTATGTCAATTTTGAAAAACTGGCCAGAGTAACGTACAATATAACCAATGATAAAGCTCTATAACACGCTCACTAGACGAAAAGATGAACTGAAACCGCTTGACGGAGAAACGGTCAAATTTTACACCTGTGGTTTAACAGTTTATTCGCAACCACACATCGGCAACTGGGTTGGCTATATTTACTGGGACGTGTTGGTGCGGCTGCTGCGCTGGCAAGATATTCCCGTTATTCGAACGCAAAACGTCACTGATGTTGGACATTTGACCAGCGATGACGACAATGGTGAAGATAAGATGGAAAAAGGTGCACGCCGTGAAGGGAAGACTGCCTGGGATGTGGCGGAAAGATATATTTCCGTTGCAAATCATGAAGCTTACGACGTACTGAAATTGATAAAACCAGATTATTTGGTGCGGGCGACGGATTATATTCAGCAACAGATTGACTTCGCAAAAGGACTGGACGAAAAAGGATTTTTATATAAAATCGACGGCGACGGCATGTATTTTGATACGTCGCTTTTGAAGGATTACGGGAAATTAGCGCGGCTGGACGTGGCGGGCCTGGAAGCTGGCGCCAGAGTGAGCGTTGAGGGAAAGCGCAATATTACAGACTTCGCCGTGTGGAAGTTTTCGCCAAAAGACGCCAAGCGCGATATGGAGTGGGATAGCCCGTGGGGAATCGGTTTTCCTGGCTGGCATCTGGAATGTTCGACAATTGCCCGTGAAACACTCGGGGATTCCATCGATATTCACGCGGGCGGAATTGATCATATTCCAGTTCATCACACGAATGAAATTGCTCAGAGTGAAAGTCTGACTGGAAAACAATTTTCTCAAATTTGGCTACATAATAATCACATAAAAGTCGACGGTCGAAAGATGAGTAAATCTCTGGGAAATATTATTACGCTGGAAGATATTATTTCGCGAGGGTTTAGTCCGATGGCGTTTAAGCTGGCGATTCTCAGCAAGCATTATCAAACGGAAGGCAATTTTACCTGGGAAATTCTGGAAGCAGCGCAGGCGCGGCTGAACCATTGGCGGGATTACGCGGTTCTGAGACATCAGACTCACGACACGCTGGAGGATGACGATGATAAAGATGAGCAGGACGATTCGGTCTCGTTACTAGCGGGGCGTCAGGCGTTGGTCGAGAAATTGAACGACGATTTGGACACTCCAGGCGCGCTGGCGTTAATTGATGAAGTGTTTTCAAAGTTGGATCATACGCCGCTCGATAAAATTCATCGGCAGAGTTTGGTGCAATTTATTGATGAGATTGACGATATTTTAGGGCTGGATTTGGCCGAATCCACGCCTGATATTACTGACGATTTGAAGAGGTTGATTATCCAGCGACGTCAAGCACGCGCAGAGAAAAATTGGGAAGAATCCGACAGAATTCGCGATGAACTTCTTCAGGCTGGCGTTGCTGTTCGCGATACACCAAGCGGCAGTGTTTGGACATGGAAATAGCCCGCTAGATTCAACGGGCTATAATTTTTTCTGCGTCAACTAATCTTCGTTTTTCAATTTCTTAACTAATTTATTAAGCGGCTTTTCGTTTTCGACGCGGTTAGACTTGGCTTGCTCCAAGTAATTGTCCAGCAAAACTTTCACGACGCCAGCGGCTGGAATGGCAACCAAACCGCCCAATAGGCCGCCGACATACAAGCCAATTGTCACCGCGACCAAGACAGTCAGAGCCGACAGCTCAACCTTCTTTGATTGGATGGACGGAGAAACAAAGTTATTCTCAATCTGCTGGTAAATCACGAAATAAATCGCGTAAATAACGCCAGCTGTCATATTATTGAAGAACAGCAACAGTGATATCAACGCGCCAGCAATCGTTGCGCCAAACATCGGAATTAGCGTCAACACAAACGTCGCCATAACGGTGAGCATTGCCAAATTAGAATTTATGACAGGGAATGTCAAACTCAGCACAAACACCACGAAACCTGATAATATCGCATCAATTCCAGAAACTGTCAATTGTCCAGAAACATAACCTGTGACCACGTTATACATTCGGCCAACCAGCTTCTTATGACGCTCCATTTTTTCTTCGTCGTTGTATAGTCCCCACAAACGCTTCACCCAAGTTGGACCCTCGAGAAGCATCAGGAATGACAGCACCAGCACCAAGAATAGCGATCCTAAGAATGACGCCAAAGAGCCAACGCTGGACAATAGATTCGTGCCGACGCTCGTAGCCCAAGACGAAGATTGCTGCTTGATATTTTCCATCATCGAATCGACCTGCGGACGCAAATTGTTCTTATCAATAAAATCATTGACGCCACGCCACTGTGAACTGGCTTGGTCGATTATGCTCGGAATGCTCTCGACGAATTTGGCGGATTGTTGAACAATTGGTGGAATCACAAACCAAATCACGCAACCCAAAAGCAGAACCAGCGTCGTGTATGCCAGCGCCGTGCCGCCCAATCGACTCTTTCCAGGAAGCTTCTTAGCAATTGCCGCAACTGGACGATTCAATGCCAACGCCAAGAACAGGGAAATTCCCAGTAAAATCAGCGCGTCCTTCGCGGAATAAATTGCCAAACCAGCCAGACCAAAGCCCATCACGACCAGCCAAAATCGCACAAATGTTTTCGTGTCTATCTCTATACGTACTTTCATAATTAAACTTTACCAGCTTTTCGGCGTGTTCGCAACGCCGACAGAGATAATTTACTATCATAAGACATCGCGCCGTAGCGGAAAACGCGCACCGATAACCACATAACAAACACCGCTGTAGCAACCAAAATTGCCGTGCCGAGCAAAGCTTCCCAAATCGGCAAATTGCCTATTGCGTTTCGTAATAACAATGGAATCGGCGCAGTGAATGGAAATAGCGACAAGAACTTAACAAAGAAATAATCAGGGAAGGAAACGAACGCCGTGATTCCGTAAAATGGACCAATGAATAGCATAATTACAATTCCAAACCACTGACTGGCTTCTTTGGCTGTCGGCATCATCGCGCCCAGAGTCACCAACATTCCCGTAAATAAAGTGAAGCTGGCTGAGAAAATTATGATCGCCAGGCCAATTCTCACAGGATCAAACACGAGCGTACTCAAGTCCAAGTTTGGCAATTGCAACTTCGAGCCAAATGCCAAATAGCCCGCCAAAACTGGCAAAACAATCACCAAAATCTGAATCAAAGCCAACACCATCAAAGACAGAATTTTACCCGTAATTAAAGTGTCAGTTTTAACAGTCGTAAGCAGCATTTCCACCGTGCGATTTTCTTTTTCCTCGGTAGTGCTAATGAGCATTTGATTGCCAAAAATACTGATGAGAATGAACAAAATAGCCAAAAACATTCCAGGCACGATCATCTCATTGATGCCGCCGTGCTCTTTTCCGTCCAGATATGTGGTTGATGACAATTGGACTTTGTCGCGTAAAATCGCAACTTGTGCTGGATTAACATCGCTTGCTACTGATTGACTCAATAAGCTCTGTGCCACCGCGCCGTATTTTCCGTTTTGAAATAACCCAACATCTTTACCGTAAACTTCGACCTTTTGCTTGCTCAAATCTTTTGGAAAATAAACATACGCGTCAACTTTATTATTTTTTACGTTGTCAATTCCAGATTCTTTCGATTTGGCGGTTTTGGCTTTAATTGCCGCCAGTAATTCTGGCTTCACCAACTTCGAATCGTCCGTAACTTCCAGCGAAAATTCTTGCTTTTCCAGATTTTTTGACGCTTCAATAGTCGTGCTTTGCGACCAAAACATAATGCCATACAGAACGCCAATCAACAAAGGAAATCCCAATGCCGTCAACCAAAACGTCGGTTTCTTCAATGTTCTAAGCGTTTCAAATTTGAAAACCGTCCCCAAATTATGCATTTTACTCATCGCTCAACTCCTTCGCTTCGCCGCCGTAAACTTGGACAAAAATGTCGTCCATTGAAGCGCCGCCAAATTGACTTTTTACTTCTTCCAATGTGCCGTATGCCGCCGCTTGACCGTCTTTCAATAAAATCAAACGATCGCACAATCTTTCTACTTCCTCCATCTGGTGTGTCACGTAAATAATCGTTGCGCCAGCTTTTCGCTGCTCCTCAATTATGTTCATTAACAAACGGCGATTCACCGGGTCAAAACCTTTGGCTGGCTCGTCCATAATCAGTAGTTCTGGATCGCCCATAATCGTTACGCCAAGCTGAATTTTCTGTTGCTGTCCGCCAGATAATTTGTCAAGTTGCGTGCTGGCCTTATCGCTCAAATTGACGCGCTCCAAAAACTTCAGGGAAAAATCCTTAGCCTCTTTGCGACTCAAGCCCTTCAACTGACCAAAGTAAATCATCACGTCTAAGACTTTTTCTTTTTTATACAAACCGCGTTCCTCAGGAAGATATCCGAGGCGAATCTGACTCTCCACCGAATACGGCTTGCCGTTTATCAATAAATCGCCCGCGGTCGGCTGGTATAGCCCCAACAATGCGCGCAACGTCGTAGTTTTTCCCGAACCATTACTTCCCAAAAAACCAAAAACTTCGCCGCGAAAAACATCGAAACTCAGATCTTTAATAACAGTTTTATCGCCGAAACTCATCTTAAAATGACGAATCTCAACCATTTTTTTATTATCTGGCATACGCCTCCTTTTCTTTAAATAAAATTATAGCACTTAGCGCGGGAAAAAAGATATAATATAAATATGCGACTGCTAGTCATTGAGGACGAACGAAAAATTGCGAGGGTCATAACCGAATCTTTGAAGCGCGAGAAATACGCGGTTGATGCGGCGTATGACGGGGAAGAGGGCTTTAATTTGGCGGATAGTCAGCCGTATGACCTGTTGATTGTTGATCGAATGTTGCCGGGATTAGAAGGTACGGAGATTGTTAAAAAATTGCGCGAGAACGGGAAAAATATGCCAATCCTGTTTCTGACAGCACTGAGTACGACCGAAGATAAAACGCTCGGGCTAGACGTGGGCGCTGATGATTATTTGACTAAGCCTTTTGCAATTGATGAGCTATTGGCGCGCGTGAGAGCTTTACTTCGTCGGCCACCAATTAGTCAGCCAGACGTTCTGCAAATTGACGATTTGAAAATTGACAAGCAGCAGCAAACCGTGACGCGAGCCAGGAAGAACATTGACCTCACGAACAAAGAATATGCGCTGCTGGAATATTTGATGCAACATCCGAATCAGATTCTCAGTAAAGAAACGCTGATTGATCACGTTTGGGATTTTGACGCTGATATTTTGCCGAATAATGTCGAGGCATACATAAAAAATCTGCGCCAAAAAATCGACAAACCGTTCAAAAAACAATTGATAAAAACCGTGCGCGGCTTCGGTTATAGGATTGAATCATGAAAATTTTTACTTCAGCAACAATTAAGCTAGCGGGCTGGTATTTGATGATTTTGATGATCGTCAGTCTGCTGTTTAGCAGCATTATTTTTCAGGTGGCGCGCTCGGAAGTTGATGCGCAAATTCATAAAATTATCGTTCAAAGGAAGGGCGATTTTCCTGCAATTAATTTGTCAGAGAGAATAGATAATTCAACTCGGAATCTTTTGATTAGTTTGGGCTATATAAATCTTATCGTTCTGCTCGCTGGCGGTTGGTGCTCATATTTATTAGCGAAAATCACTTTGCGGCCGATAGAAACCGCCCACAAAGCCCAATCGCGATTTGTTGCCAATGCCAGCCATCAGCTACGAACTCCTTTGGCAATTATGAAAGCAGAAACTGAATTTGCGCTAAAAAATCGGAAGGCGAATAAGGCGGAACTTACAGAAACTCTGGAAAGCAATTTGGAGGAAATAAATAAATTGACCGAGCTTACGGCAATGCTTCTGGAGCTGTCACGGACGGAAAATAAGTTAGCGCTGGAAGATAAAAGTTTCAATTTGACGGAATTGATATCCGAACTCGTTCGCGAACGAAAAGCCGAAGCGCGAGTTAAAATGAATTGCCCAGAACACATAAATATTCCGCTTCATCACACCGCCACGCGAGAATTGTGCGCGATTTTACTCGACAATTCATTGAAACATAGCCCGAAAAATTCTGTGGTAAAAATTTGCATCATTCCATCAAAACAAAACATCACCGTCAACTTCATCAACGACGGCACAATTTCACAACAAACTCTGCCACACGTCTTTGAGCGATTTTTCCGCGGCAACCAAAGTACAAAAGGCTACGGATTAGGATTGCCATTAGCGGAACAATTGACAAAAGCGCTAGGCGGACAAATCTCTGTTAGCACCTCGAAAAACTCAACCATTTTCACAATTTCCTTGCCGATTCTGTAAATTTTCAGCTATTTTTCAGAATTAGATGTTGTAATAGGATTGTTGATTGGCAAAATTGCCGATCCGAAAGGGGAAGTATGAGTACAACATTTTTAAGCAAAAAAGGATTTAAGGAGCTGCAAAAGGAAATTTCTGGGCTAGAGATTTCAGAGAAAGCGCTCATATTAGAATTGAAAGAAATTGGGCGCGCCAAATCGCGTGATGACAAATTACGCCGCAACGATGTAATTACGCAACTGGAAAATATTCAATCAAAAATCTTTATGAAGAAGGACATTTTGCGTCACGCCAAGCCGCTGCCAAGGAAGCGCGATCGATTGAAAATTGCTATTGGTTCAGTCGTGGATTTGGTGGATCAACAGGGAAAGATTTTCCGCTACACGCTGGTTCATAGCCTGGAGGCAAACCCTCTGGACGGGCGAATTTCCGTGGATAGTCCGCTGGGGAAAAGCCTGTTAAATCACAAAAAATCCGAAACTGTCTCCTGGAAAAATGGCTTGATGACCAGACAACTACAAGTCGTCAAAATTAGCTAATCCAAATTGTCCACCACGACAGTTTAGCTCTCACTAGCGAGTGGGAGCTTTTTTATATAAAGTAATAAGCCGATGCTGCGGCATGCTATAATTACACTAAGAATATTCACAAATTTAGCGACAAAAAATAAACGGGGGATATTATGTCAAAGCTAAACGTAGACCAAAAAAGTATCTATGCACTCTTATCGGATAGAAAAGCAGACTACATCATACCAGATTACCAGCGTCCATATGCGTGGGACGAGGATAGTTGTCAGACTCTCTGGGATGATATATTTTCTTTTGCAATACCAGACAATGATGCTACGAAGTTCGATGGGAACGACGAGTATTTTCTCGGTTCAATTGTGACTTTTGAAAACGACAAAAAACAACAAGAAGTGATCGACGGTCAGCAGCGCCTAACCACATTCATGCTTCTCCTTCGAGCTTTTTACGATCGCTTCACGAAAATGCAAGACCAAGGCTCAAAAGACTTTTCCGAACGCATCGCCAGCTGTATATGGAAAACAGATGAAATGGGCAAGCCAGATAAAGATCACCTAAAAATAGATTCTGTCGTCGCCACCGATAAAGACAAGGAGGAGTTCCTTTCAATCCTAAGAACAGGCATCGTTACCGACAACCAAACTAGCCGATACGCCAACAACTTTAGATTTTTCCTTAAAAAAGTCGATGAATTCATCAATAGCTTCCCAACTTTTGCGAAGAACTTGCCAGCAAGAATTCTTAATAACTGCATCTTAATGCCAATTGAAGCCGAGTCCCAAGATACCGCTCTTCGTATTTTCTCAACATTAAATGATAGAGGTCTTCCGCTTTCGGATTCCGATATTTTTAAGGCTCAATTCTATCAATATTACAAGCAGAAAAGTGAAGACGACAGGGATGAGTTTATTAAAGATTGGAAAAAACTCGAGGAGACATGTGAAAAAATCTTTCACCCAATCACCGGCACACCAATGGACGATTTGTTTACGAGATACATGTATTTCATTCGTGCCAAGCGAGACAATAACAAGTCTTCCACGACCGAGTCACTTAGAAGATTCTATGAGCGTGATAAATATTCCGTACTTAAACAAGATGACACTTTTGAAAATCTTAAAGACCTTGCTCAATTCTGGGAAGATATTACCGATCAAAATCGTGAACGTTTCAGCGAAGAGGTTTTAAAGAAATTATTCATATTAAACTATGCGCCAAATAGTATGTGGAATTATTTCATATCTGTTTACTATTTAGCAAATCGCACCGAAGACGGAAAATTGGATGATGAAGATTTTAAGATGTTTCTCGATCGCACAATTGCATTCATATGGGGATACGCAATAATACACCCAGGCGTGAACGCATTAAGAACGCCTATTTTTGCCGAGATGCTGAATATAGTTAATCTAAATGAAGTTACATTCTCAGACTTCAAATTTGATAAAGAGCAAACACGCAGTGCGATCCTTATTTATGATTTCAAAAACGGCAGACCAATCACTAAATCCATGCTGGCGCTTCGTATGATGCTCAATAAAGAGCAATCATATCCAAAACTCTCTCAGCAGTTTGATATTGAACATATTTATCCCAGAAAGCGGCAGGAAAATGAGAAAGGATTATCTAATAATCGACAAATCGACCTCCTTGGTAATAAATCTCTTTTAGAAAAACGAGTCAATATTCGCGCATCCGACTATAGGTTCGAAGATAAAATTAAATATTACCAGGGTTTTGATAATAGTAGAGGACAGCGCATAGGCGGAACAGAAAATCTTGAACTCAAGAATATAGGTAATGTTTATAAAAAATTCGGAGAAAAAGAAATTGTCGAGAGGACTAATTTGTTTATTGACGATTTTATGAATTTACTAGATAAAAATGGCTTGATTGCTTAAAAACAAAAAATCGCCCAAAAGAGCGGAAGGTCGCTGCTGATATTTTAGTGATTTTCACTTAAATATTGCACTTAATAAATAGCGTTGCCCCTATAGTGATACTTATGTTATTGCAATATAATAAAATCATGAGCAAACTCCACCTACACATCGCTAACGCCAACCAAATTTTCACCGATGCCGAAATTGCCATATTCAAAAATACAGCGCAACAAGCCGAGACTTTTGTTTCGAGCGAGTTCGCGCAGTTTGATTACGAAGTTGATGTAATTGTCACTACACCTTCGTTTATGCTGCCAACTATCGCCGAGGACGGAATCGCTGGCAAAACGCTTCATTCGCGCTTGATTATAATTTCTGTTGATAAAAGCCAGCACGGGGTTAGCGAGGATTTTATTTTCGAAACGATTTGCCACGAAATGTCGCATTCGCTGCGTTGGGAAAAACTGCCCGAATATGCCGAAACTATGTTTGATGAGATGATTTTGGAGGGCTTGGCGGTCGCGCTAGAAGAGGAAGCGATGATTAAACTCGGACGGCGAAACCAACAATTTTTCTTGAGAGAAATACAGAGAACTTCTCAAGCTGAAATTGATAAGATAATTGCCACACTACAAGGCAATTTTGAAGACAAGGTTTACGATTATACCAAAATATTTTTTACCGGCGACGACGCTTTACCGCGCTGGGCGGGATATAAACTCGGGTATTACTTTGTGAAGCAACACCTACATCAAACTAGTCAGACCATCGCACAGGCGACTTTGGCAAGTTATAAGGATTTTATCCTATAAATTAAAGAGTCCCCGTCGCGATATGCGTAACAACGGGGACGAGACATAGTTTTAAACTACGCTTTTTGTGATCGCACCATCCGCGACATGAAGGCTACCTGCCGCAGTTGCTTCCACCACCGCTAACCATATCCCGCAAAACCGGCGACACTACCACAGTGATAGTTGAGAGAACCGATCTGTTCATTGACGAATTTGTAAACCTATTGGACCAGAACGGCTTGATTGCCTAAAAACAAAAAATCGCCCAAAAGAGCGACTATTTATGTCTGTTCAAATTTGGCTGGGACGGCAGGATTCGAACCTGCGAATGCTGGGACCAAAACCCAGTGCCTTACCACTTGGCGACGTCCCACTATTGCCAGGACAATGACGATTATAGCACGCCAGCCAGAAAAAATCCACACATCCTGATATAATATAACCTAATGAGAAAACAAATTTTTGAGACTTTAAGATTGGAAAAAATCGTTGGCGGCGGGCAAGCCATCGGGACACTTGACGACGGCCGAAAAGCGTTCGTATGGGGAGGGTTGCCAAAAGAACTTGTAACGATTCGCGTGACAAAGAAAAAATCACACTTCGTCGAAGGAATAGTGACGGAAATTATCGAGAAAAGCCCAGAGCGAATTACGCCGAAGGATGAAAATAGCTATTTAAGCACCAGTCCTTGGCAAATAATGCCGATGTCTAGCGAGCAATCGTACAAAGCGTCGCTAATCGAAGAGGCTTTTTTGCTTCACAACATTACATTGCCTGAAAAAATCGAGGTATTTTCTGACGGCGTAGAATTTAATTATCGTAATAAAGTCGAGTTCAGTTGGTTCGGCAACAAAACGGACGACGACGAAAAAGAAACTTTGGACTTGGCATTTTTCAAGCGTGGCGGCAAGGGAAAAGTTATCGTCGACGGAACCAGCTTGGCGCACCCGAGCATAAATAAATTAGCAATTGAAATCCGTGACCTCTTACGAACAAAACCAATCGTCGCGCGCCAATTAAAAACACTCCTGATTCGCTCAGATCAACAGGGAAACGCCGTTTGGCAATTGTACATAAAAGATAAGATAGAAAATCTGATTTCCGACAATGAAGCCAAATTGCTATCAGCCGCGGGCGGCGAAATAATTTATTCCGACCCCAAAAGCCCAGCCAGCAGAATCACCGAACGCTTGGACAAATTCGGCGACACGACACTGAGCGACACGATTTTAGGAGTCGCCTTCAACTACGCTTGCGAAGGATTTTTCCAAGTCAACATTCCCGTTTACGAAAAAGCCCTGAGCGATATGAAAGCGTGGATTAATTGCAATGAAAAATTGCCGACGCTCGATCTTTACTCTGGAGTTGGGACAATTGGCTTGACAATTGGCGGAGATGACGTGACGCTCGTGGAAATTAACGAACATGCCGTCGCGGAAATGCAGAGGAATATTGCCAAGCTGAATCGACCGAACGCCAAGGCGATTTTGGCGCCGATCGAAAAATCTCTGGAATATATAACTGGCGAGCAAATTGTCATCGTTGATCCGCCGCGCGCTGGACTTCACGCGGACGTTACTAATCGACTGCTGGAAACTGAGCCGCCTCGGATTATTTATCTGAGCTGCAATCCTGTCACGCAAGCGCGAGACGTCAGCCTGCTTCAGGAAAAATACGAAATCGTACACCATCAAGGCTATAATTTCTTCCCGAGGACGCCGCATATTGAGCACCTTGTGGTTTTGGATAAGAAATATATAAACATAGAGTCACGGAGGTTTTATGAAATTATTTAATAAAAAAGAAGCTCCTCTTATACAAAACGCTGGGGGTGCTATTATAACTAAGTCGATCTATGAAGGAAAATCTAAGCTGAAATGGCTTTTTAGAGAAGAAGGAGCCAATCCAGCCGATTGTGGATGGCGAGCAATAGGAGACACTGATACTCAAGAATATATAGACAACCCAAAGAATCTCATAATTGTAGATTTCAATACTCTTGCAAATATTGAACCCGCTGTTTTGGCAGTATACGACATGCCCATAGGTACAGACCTAACATTCCATTTTGATGAAAGCGGAAGGTATTTTACCGATTCAAATACTGGTAGTCGAATAAAAATGTACTAGTAGAATCAATAGCATCTAGAAAATACCCAAATTAAAATATTCGCTATCTCCTCTGCGGTACAGATAGGTGCACCCTCTAGTATTTACATTTATCGAACAATTCGCCGACCAGCCCAGCGAGCAATGAATAGCTGAGCTAACATCGCTATGACAATTGCGCCAGCTGCTGGCCACATTATGAACAAATTCGGTACGGTGAAATCGAAGAAATCGCGCAGGAACCCAAAACCAAAGCTTCCAGCTGCCACAATAATCACCGACAGAAGATAAAGCAAGCGAGCGCGCTTGGCAGATTTATCGATGGTTACGTCCAGCATAATCCCCACCAAGAACACCAGATATACGCCAAACAAAGTCGCAGTAAGCACCGTCATCGTTGCGACTTCTGCAGCGTGACCAGGGAACATAACAGAGGTGATCCAATAGGTAAACGCGACAGCCACGCCAGTAATTAAAGCAATTGGCGTAACAGCCAGCAAAGTGTCGTACCAAAATCGCTTCGGATTTATTCGATGCTTCGGAACGGGCGGAAACAGCGTCCACATAAGAGTTGGCATCGTCACCAGAAAAATATTCATAAACGTAATATGGCGCGGCGAATACGGATAATTCATATTGATGAGAATCGTCGCAAGAAGAAGCGTCACGCCGTAAATAATTTTATGGAAAAACAGGACAGCGATGACTTCGATTGCTTGCATGATTTGATTGCCCAATTTCATTCCCATCGGCAGAGAAGTGAACGAATTGTTGAGCAATATAATGTCGGAAACTCGACGCGATGCTGGAGCGCCCGCATACATCGCCACACCGAGGTCAGCCTTTTTCAGCGCCAAAGCGTCATTTACACCGTCACCAACCATACCAGTGAACTTTCCCGATTGCTGGAATCGATTAATCAATCGCTCTTTTTGGTCTGGTAAAACTCTAGCAAAAATCGTGTAAGTATCGGCAGCCTTATTAAATTCATCTTCGCTAAGCGCCGCCAAATCTTCGCCTAAAATCGCCTTTTCTGGATGTTTAATTCCAGCTTCCTTGGCGATGTATTGAACCGTGCGCGGATTATCACCAGAGATTACGCGAATAGTTACACCTTGGCTCTGCAAAAAATCCACCGTTTCAACAACGCCATGACGCAGGGAATTGCGCAGAATAACCGCACCAATTGCCACTCCAGAACCGTTTTTTAAGTCTTTCAATTTGGTTTTATCGTCCGAAAATTCAGCCAACATCAACACGCGCAAGCCATTGTCAGCCCAATCGTTCAGCCTCTTCTGAGTTTCCTTATCTACTGGCGCCAACTTCGACACAAACTCTGGCGCGCCCATCATTAACGTCCGAATTTCGCCGTCAATATTCGCCCTCACGCCCGCCATTTTACGCGCTGACGAAAACGCCATCACTTCCAGAACTTTCGTATTTTTTGGCGACGTAGCTTCCGCCAAAATCGCGCGACCAGTGATATTTCCGCCGCTGGTTTCATGAGCAATTAACGCCGCAAAACTGGCAATGTCAGAGTCTGAATAGCCAATCTTATCACTGAACGCCACTACTTTTTCAAGCGTAACTTCATCGCTAGTCAAGGTGCCTGTCTTATCTACAGCCAGCAAGTTCAAAAGCGCCATCGCTTCAATCGCTGACAATTTTTGCGGCAAGACTTTCGCCTGAGCTAATCGCAGTGAGCCGAACGCTAAAAGCAGCGAACTCGCCAACAACAGACCTTCAGGCACGACCGTAACCGCCGCCGAAGTGATGGTTTTTAAGATGACGACGACGTTATCGCCAGAGAAATAATAGACGATAGCAATGAGTAGTGACAGGACAATTGCGCCATAAGTCAAGAAGTAAATTGCGCGCCAAATCGCTAATTGCAGAGGCGTGAGTTCTGGCTTGTAACGCTTCAGAACTTGGCTAATCGCGCCAGCTTTCGTGTCGTCACCAATCGCAATTACTCGCGCCGTACCTTCACCAGCCAAAACCGTCGTCGTCGCCAGCACGACATCGCCATCCTTTTTCTCAATCGACGCAGACTCGCCAGTCAACATACTTTCATTCAGCTCCAAGCCTTTTGACTCGATAACTTTCGCGTCCGCCGGTAGTTCATCGCCAGCCTGAATAATAATTTCATCGCCAATCTTAAGCTCATCATAACCAACATCGACAACATTTTCATCTCTTAACAATCGAGCTTTCGGCGCGCTCATCAGTTCCAATTGACGTAAAACTCGCTTAGCCCTTAGCTCCTGAATAATGCCAATCGTCGAGTTCACGACAATCACAACCGAGATAAACCACGCATCACGATATTCGCGAACATAAACCAGCGCGCCAGCCAACAGAAAAATCACCACGACAATAGGTGAGAGCAGATTCCGCTTGATAATGTCCAAATAGTCGCGCATTAGCTTGTCCGAATCCTTCTGTAGCTGAACCTCGCACCAACTCGCCAATTTCCGTACGCGTCAGAATCAAATTGATATATCTCGCCATTTTTCACTTCAGAAATCAAAACTAAGGCAGGATTATACGGCGCCAAAGTTTTATAAAAATGCAAATCTTCATCCGTGACGTGCCTTCTTCCAGGAAAAACCTCGCGGAATTTACGCTTGCCAATATCTTCAAAATATCGCGGCTGACCTTTTGGTGGAAGAAATAATTCCGCACGCATACCCATTCGCGAAATTATCTTTTTAACATCAGATAAAATCAACGGCGAAGTCGCTTCCAGATACATCATCAGCTGCTTTTTATTCGTCAAAAACACCGACGCCTTAGCCGTGCGACTAACATCGGCGTGCCACAAAATTATCGATTGAACATCAATTGGAAAACCAAATTTTTCCTTAGCAATTCGCTCCAGCGCCAGCTCGTCGTACGTCGCCTTATTCATAGATAATATTTTACCATTTTTTTATGAGGTGCGCGAGATGGCAAAGATGCGAAATCTAATAACCAAACTGTCTAGTCGATTCAACTGCTTGACGGGAAATATCCAAGTGGCTTTTACCCTTAAACGCGTCTTCTGGATGTTTTTCATTCCAATCAGCGACATTTTCTTCAGTACAATCTTTAATGACATGATTAACACAGAACTCAAGTCGCTTAATGCTTTGGGTATTAGCAATTTTGATATCGCGTTCTGAAGCCTGCCAGCATGGTAAAATAAAACTATGGATTTCAATACTCGTTACGCTAAATTAAACGATAATCAACGACAAGCAGTCGACTACATTCACGGATCACTTTTGGTAATTGCTGGGCCAGGAACGGGGAAAACTGAGCTTCTGAGTATGCGCACTGCCCAAATCCTAAGACAAACCGACACTTTACCGAACAGTATTTTATGCTTGACGTTTACTGAAAGCGGCGCCACGAATATGCGCCAACGACTTCGCCAGATTATCGGTGAAGATGCGTATAAAATTGCGATTCACACGTTCCACAGCTTCGGCACAGAAATCATCAATCAACATCGCGAGTATTTTTTCCGTGGCGCCGACGCTCAGCCAGTTGACGAATTGACGCAATATCAAATTATTTCTGGAATACTCGAAGATCTCGACTGGCGAAATCCATTAAGCGCGAAAAACAACGGGGAATTTGTTTACATTAAAGACCTCATCCGAATTATTTCCGAGTTCAAGCAAAGTGGCTTAACACCGTCAGAATTACGGTCAATTATTGAGGACAATCAAAGCACAATCGCCGAAATTACACCAGACATTCAGCAAGTATTTTCCGCCAAAATATCGAAAAAGACGATTGAAATGTTTGCGCCGATAGCTGAGAAAATTGCCAATTTAGCCGCCAAAAATCCTAACGAGAAAAACTCAGAATTGCCAGCCTCGATCACGCCATACGCCAACGTTTTGACACTGAGCATTGCGCACGCCACTCAAGAAGCACTTGACGAAAACTCAACAAAACCACTGACTGCTTGGAAAAATAAATGGTGCGAAAAAAATGCCAATGGCGAATTTGTCCTGAAAGATTTTACCGCTGCAGAAAAATTATCCGCCGCAATTGACGTTTACGAAAAATACGTAAATATTCTGTCCGAGCGCTCGTTATTTGACTACGACGATATGATTTTATCCGTTATTCAAGCCTGCGAATCTCACCCAGAACTGCGCGCAAATCTCCAAGAGCAATTCCAATTCATCATGGTCGACGAGTTCCAGGACACGAACTTGGCGCAATTACGATTGCTGTTCAATTTGACCAGCGAGAACGACGACAATCCAAACATCATGGCAGTTGGCGACGATGACCAAGCAATCTTCAGCTTCCAAGGCGCAGACGTGGGCAACATCCAGCGCTTCCGCCAGCATTATCACGACCCAAAAATCATCGTTTTGACCGACAATTATCGTTCCGCCGAGAACATTTTATCCTCAGCGCGAGACGTTATCACCCAAGGCGCGGATCGACTGGAAAACACAATTGACGGGCTATCAAAGCAATTGACCGCCCACGCAAACAGCGAAGGCTCAAAAGTCGAAATCCAAGAATTCTCATCTGTTAGCGAAGAGCGAGCGGGAATTGCCAAACAAATTGCCGAGCTGATAAAAAACGGCGAGAAACCAGAAAACATCACGATTATTGCACGCCACCATAAGGAACTCATTGAAATTCTTCCACATCTTTATAAGGAAAATCTTTTTGTCAATTACGAGCGCCACGACGATATTTTGGAGCAAGATATAATCCAGATTCTGGACAAATTAGCGCGAACTGTCGTGGCGATTAGCCAGAATAATTTGGACGTTGCCAATAGTCTACTACCGGAAATTACGGCTCATCCAGCGTTTGGATTTTCTGCACTGGATATCTGGAAATTGAGCCTTCAAGCTTACAAAAATCGGCAATTGTGGCTGGAAAGTATGCTGGCGAATAGCGTCTTTAAGGAATTTGCGGAGTGGCTTTTGGAGCGCGCTAAGGACGTGCCGAATCTGCCGCTGGAAGAGCAATTGGATAATTTATTAGGCTTAATTAACGATGAAAGCGACAACCTTCAGATTAATTCTCTCGCTAATTTCTATTTCTCGCCAGAAAAGCTAGATAAAAACCCAGAAGCATATCTGACAATTCTGGAAAGTTTGCGCACTTTGCGTCAAAAACTTCGTGATCGAATCACCGATAAAAACCCAACATTAGAAGATTTTTTGGAATTTATTGATCTGCATATTTCAACAAAAACTCGCTTAACACAAATTCGCACGCACGCAAGTTCACTCAGCGGCGCTATAAATTTGATGACCGCGCACAAATCCAAAGGCCTGGAATTTCCGCACGTTTTTGTGATTGGGGCAATTGACAGCGCTTGGGGCGAAAAAGTTCGTTCACGTAGCCGAGCTATCCGATATCCCGCAAATCTCCAACTTCAGCCAGCTGGCGCTACTTATGACGAGCGACTTCGGCTGTTTTTCGTGGCGATGACTCGCGCCAAAACCACATTGACCATGACTTATTCTCAAACCAACGATTCTGGCAGCGACACGATAATCGCCAGTTTCTTGACGAATTGCACGCCAACCATCATTCCAACCAGTGACGATCCAGCTGAACAAATTGAACTCACTGAAACCGATTGGACGACGCGACTAACTTCGCCGATTGTTCCGGAATTAAAGGACTTATTGGCGCCAGCACTGGAAACATACAAGCTTTCCGCAACGCATTTGAATAATTTCCTCGACGTTTCACGTGGTGGACCGCAAAATTTCTTATTGAACAATTTGCTACATTTTCCATCCGCCAAAAATTCCGCCGCAGCTTACGGAACCGCGATTCACAGCAGCCTCCAGCAAGCACATTGCTCATTCAGCGCCGATCACCAATTGCCAAGCACCGAACAAATCCTCCAATTTTTCCAAAAATCCCTCGAGAGCCAACATTTACCAGCGGACGATTTTCAATTGTATTTAGATAAAGGGAAGTCGGCTTTGACTGCGTTCTTAAACGCTAAATCTTCAGATTTTCATGACACAGACTTGGCGGAATTAGACTTTTCAAATCAAGGCGTAATTATCGATAATGCCAGATTGACTGGTAAACTTGACGTTGTCGACATCGACAAGCAAAACAAAACCATATTTGTAACAGATTATAAAACTGGCAAGCCGTCGCATTCTTGGAAAGGTTCGGCCGATTACGAGAAAATCAAACTTCATAAATATCGTCAGCAATTAATGTTCTATCAGCTACTGGCCGAGCATTCACGCGATTATAGCAATTTCACGTTTACTGGCGGTCGATTACAATTTGTCGAGCCAGACATGAAGACCGGCGATATTATCAGCCTGGAAGATACATTCTCCAGAGAAGAATTGTCTGAATTTACGCAACTGATTGAGATTATTTGGCGAAAAATTACCACGTTAGATCTGCCGGATATTTCTGACTATTCGGCGGATTATAAGGGGATATTGCAATTCGAAAAAGACCTGCTGGCGGGCGAAATATAAAAATATTCTGGTATATTGTTGCATTTTCTCATAATTAGTGTTATTATAATAAACGCTTTTGTTGGTAGAGCTGATTCTATATCGTGCTCTCCAGGAGCACAGATGAGGTCAGCTCTTTTCTTTTAGGAAAGAGGTGAAGGCGGTGTTTTTTGAAGACCGTTCTCGGGAGGCATACCGTAAGGCTGCTGAAGCCGTCCAGAATGGAACGGCAGACAGCGCCCAGAAGGCCATGAATGACCGAGCTGCCAAGTATGTCGGCAAGATGGGCGACGATGCCCGGGCTGCACAGAAGGGAGAGCTCAAGTCTTCTAACTAGATTTTGGGCTCTCCTAACTGACGGTCATGGATTTTAATCCATCTATGAAAAAGTTAACCCAGTGTTAACAAAAGAGCGTCCGTCCGTCCCTGGGTCAGGTTCGCCCAGCTGGTAGACCAGAAAAGAATCAAAGGACGTGTGACCCGCGAGGTCCCTCTCTCTCGTACGAGAGAGAGGATGAGGGTTCGACTCCCTCCATGTCCGCCATCCGGCAATCGAAAAACCTGAGACACAACGCCGCAAGCGCCTAGCGGCGTTCAGGTTCATCAATACTCCCCGCTAGACAATGACGTCTAGCAACGTGAGCCGGCACGTGGAAGTATTGATGTTTTCTAATTTTCGGGCTCGCGAGATTCACTCGTGGTAGTCGATTTCAGCGTTGAAATCAACTCCGAGCAGA
>CAUTMN010000003.1:0-60905 GCA_963539955.1 uncultured Candidatus Saccharibacteria bacterium
TCATAATCTCAGCAAAATTAGCAAAATCATGGTGATAGTCTTGTACTTTATCAAATTCTACAAACTCCCTGGCTGATGATTCGTGCGAAGCTACAAAATCATCTATTCGTTTTACATCAGCCAGAAAAAGCAGCTGATATGCCCTATCAGGGTATCTACCGTTATATTTAGAATGAAATAGCTTTTCAATATGCCAAGCACCAATCAATTTTAGAGAATTTAGTTCAACGGATGTTTCCTCATACACCTCGCGCCGCGCACAATCTTCTGGCGTTTCTCCTAATTCCATACGGCCACCTGGCAAACCCCAGCCACGCGGTGGCTTGGCCAGAAGTATTTTATTTTCATGAACCGCACAAACCATACACGATGTCACAGGCGAGGAGTCGAAAATATCTTCGCACGGACAAAATTGAGCTTTCGTCGACTTGTCTTTGCCCCAAAAAACAGTTGGAAAACTATTGTCAATTTTCATTCAACGCATAATTCCTTCGCATATTTCATGATAGCACACGGCACGTCTATACCATAATCCGACGCATCAATCCTGGCTACCGGATTAACCTCAAGAATTGAAAAGTTTTTGCCGCCCATTAGGCGAAATAAATCCGCATCAGCTCGCGCGCTACCCTGTCGGCATCGTGACGAATTAGGCTACGCTGAGCCGCCAACGGATCGCTGCTAGAGTTCGTGTTGACCCACACGTCATCAGCAATCAAACGCTTGCCCGACGCATAATAATGCTTTTTCTTCAGCAATTCCTTATCCCATTCGACCAAATATTCGCCATCATGAGCATATTTCTTTATCAATTCCTCTGGCGGGCGATGGTTATTGTAAAGCACATAATCCATATTCACCCCTGAAAATCGCTCAATTTCATCCGCAAAATCCGCCACGGTAAATCCATCAGTCTGCGTCGGCTTGGTAACTAAATTGCAAACATAGACTTTCTTCGCCTTCGTTTCAGCAAGCGCCCGAGTAACGCCTCGAACCAACAACGCTGGTGCCAAACTGCCATACAAAAGCCCCGGCGCAATCACCACCAAATCGGCATCCAAAATCGCTTGACGGGCTCGCGGGTTAATCGTAGCTGGCGGTTTAAGCTCTAGCCACGGCCGCTCGCCGCGCGGAATCTTTAGCGACTCAGCCGCGTGTTGACCATCAACAACCGTGCCGTCTTTCAGCTTAATCGACATCGTTGTGTCATCCAGAGTAATCGGATAAACTCGACCATTGACGCCCAAAACTTCGCTAGCCAATTCCACTGCATCGGCAAAACTCCCCGTCATCTTTTCCAGCGCCGCCATGAATAAATTGCCGAACGCATGACCCTTCATACTGCCCTCGCCGAATCGGTAATTGAACAAATCGCGAACTTTCGGCGAAGTACTCAGCGCCACCAAGCACTGCCTAACGTCGCCCGCCGGCAACACGCCCAATTCATCGCGCAACACGCCAGTTGAACCGCCATCGTCGACCATATTGACCAACGCTGTGATGCTGTGTGTATATTTTTTCAATCCAGAAAGCAGCGTGAAACTTCCCGTTCCACCGCCAATAACTACAACTTTTACCCCAAAATAATCATTATTCGAACCATTTGTCATGCTTGAATTATAGCACCTTGGAAAGCCTAAACCAACGTGCCTTTTGGCAACGCCCATTCCAAAAACGGCTGTTGCTGACAATCAATCGCGTTGATAATGTGCGTGGCAATTTTCGCAGGATCGTTGAAAAACATATAGTCAGCCGGGAGATCGCGCCCATTCCAGAACGGAGTTTTCATGGCGCCCGGCAAAAATAGCGCAACTCTAGCTGGAAGTTTTTGCTCATCCGCCTGCATTCCCAAACTTCGCGCCAAACCCGCTTGAGCGTGCTTCGTCGCAACGTACACAGCTTCATCTGAGCGCGCTTTAACGCTACTTGTCGACCCAATAATCGTCAGTACAGACTTGCGATTTTGTGTTGACATCTTACGCCAAGCCCATTGAACCAGCGGCAACGCGCCCGAAAAATTAACTTCCGCCATACTGCGAACGCTCGGCTGATCTTCAAAATTGCCGCGCCAGCCATATCCGGCCGCCCACACAAATTGGTGAATATCATCGCCGTTTAAAATCTGCTCTATTCGCGTCGACGCCGACTCCACTTGATCCGAATAATACACATCCAGAGGAAAGCCCTCACCGTGCTTCTGCGGATTATGAGTTTTACCTAAAACCAGCGCACGCTCGCCGCGTTCCCGCAGCTGCTTCGCCATTTCCAAACCGAGCCCACTCGTCCCACCAAGAATAATATGCATATGGTTATTATAGCAACGGCAATATTAAATGTAAATTCCGTATCTAAGCCTCGGCCAAGCTTCCGCCAGCTCCTCGGCCGAAAACTCCTTGACAGAATCCAGCTCCCGTAAAGGCGTTTCCAAGCAAAGCCCAACAGCCACGGCAGCCACTCGCCTCATGAGATATTCCACATTATCTGAAGAAAAATAGGCATCCTTGTCGAAATCCCCTTTCATTCTGCCGAAAGACTGCACACCCAGCTTATCTCGCCAGCTTCGCAGCTCAGTTTTACCATACGGAAACTGAGATGGCGATTGTATGGATGTGGACTGACTAGGGAGACGCTTCTCCGCTAATCCATCGTGTCCCGAATATTTATCATCACGACTAGCCAATATTATGCCCATGTCAAAAATCCGACCTTTTTTAATAGCCAATCTGGTCAATAGCGTAAATAGCGAATTCTCATCGACTTTACTGAGGTCGCCCTCGACAATATTCTCGATATTAACTATGGCGCCGTAATTATCAGCCTTCTTCATACGTTAAATCCTTAGCCATTTTCTTATACTCTCTCCACTTGCTACCAAAATCCACATTGCCATGGAAACGAGAAACAAGCTCATCCACTTTATCCGGAGAGAAACTCTCAGTAGGAGATTCCTTAAGCTCTTCTAATGACAATCCTGCACAATGCAAAGCCACAGCTCCAACACGCAAGGCAAGTCTAACGATCTCTAGCTTCTGATCGTCGTCAGGGTTATTTTCAATGGAATCAGGGACAACAAGCTCGGTTGGTATTACTTTGCGCAAGAAAGAAATTCCACTATGCGACATAGGATCAGCTAATAGCCAGCCACTTACCTTCACCTCATCTTCAACCGCCAGACACTCTGAAATAGACACTCGCGCCATATTCTCACCAATTCCGCGAACCTTCTCTATTAAATTATCATGACTACGAATATCACCCACTCTTCTGGCAAACACCATGGACGCGTTCACAGTCCCATCTTCTTCCAAAGACCAATCGCCATCATAGATTCCAATCAAGCGCCGACTTTCGACAGAGGAATACTTCTCCGAGCCATCACCAGAGTCAATAAATCTAATATCAAAAGATACGCCGCCTGTACTTTTTTCCATGCCTGATATTCTATACTATTTTATGGAAAAAGTCAATACTATTCTGTCGGCAAACTATTTGCGCCACGCAACTTCTGCCACTTCAAATGCACGTTATATCGAAGCGGCGCACCCGACTCGCTCTCTTGGAGTCGCAACTCTTCAGGATCTATAAACATTACTTCGTCCGCATCAACGCCCGCTGAAAAATCAAAATTTTCCGTCCACACACGACAAGAAAAACAAATTTGATTAGCATCAATTCGCTCAACATAAATCTCGTCCGACGCGTCAAAAAGCTGATAGCGAAGATTACCCTTATAGCCAACTTCTTCATACAATTCCCGCTTCAAAGCCGACTCAAAAGTTTCACCATAATCCATTCCGCCACCAGGAAGATCCCAAAGCGGCCGCCCATCCTCTTTAACAACCAAAATCTGCCCAGCATCATTATAAATCAGAGCCTTTATGGAAACACGATAGAGGTAATCGCGCTTGATAGTTCCTTCTGAATCATGTGTGATGAGTTGTCCGTTTATGGCGTTTGACATAGAGATAATTATACTATAGATATAGCCCACTTATAAATATACAGAATACCAACTGCGATCAAACCAATAAAACTGATCGCCAGTAAAAATACTATCGACGACCCCAAGAATTTACCAATTGAATTATAATTGGGTCTAGGGATGAGTCTTTTTCCCGATCTGATTCGCCCAACTAAATATAAAAGCCAGCTCAGTACCACCACTAGCGACACATTCATAGCTATAATATCTGAAATTTTTCTTCCTCCTAGTCCCTGAACATTTGAGAGTATGAGAGCTATAATTGCAGTAAAAAGCGCCATGAGCTCAATCGTACGCTGTTTTTCCTGAACAATATCATTCTTTACTTGCTCTATATCTTTTTCCGTTTTAGCTTGTGTCTGATTCATTCCATCATATAAAGTTCGGCTATACATAAGGCTTTTAATATCATTTTGCAGACTTACCATATCTATACGAGTCTTAGTTTTATTATCAAACCAGTATTTTAGCGATTCAGCGTCATACACCACGCTTTCATCGACCTGCTCGCGAATAATCTCTTGATTATACAATTCGATAGCCTGCCCTATGTAATATAGCGCAACCCTAAGATTTTCATCACTGTCGCCGTCAACAACAAGAATTAGTTCAGCGTATTGCTTGTATAGTCCCGAGAAAGGAACAGGGTATTCTACGCCCTTGGCTGCAACTTCATACGCCTCTTTAGCTTTGTTATTCATTTGAGAGTACACATCAATTATAAGATATGATACATACTGCTTAATGTTAGTTATTTTCAATATTTCTTCCAGTTTAGCTAGAGCCAGATCTAAATTGCCATCTTCATAATAAGCCTGCCGATACTGGGAGAAAAGTTCATCCTCGCGAGAATCTATGCTCTTCTGGGTGCGTGCCATTTACAACTCCTCAACCTTAACTCGCCTCTGCTCCGTCGTATCCCGCTCACGAACGGTAACGGTGTCATCCTCCAACGTCTGAAAATCGATAACCACGCAGTGCGGCGTACCAATTTCATCCTGACGGCGATATCGCTTACCGATGTTTCCATTGTCATCCCACATAACGCGTCCAGGATTTTTCTTAGATAGGTTGGCGTAAATTTCACGCGCCTTCTCCACCAATTCTGGCTTATTCTTAAGTAGCGGTGAAACGGCAAATTTAGCCGGCGCCAAATGTTCTGGAAGTGCCAGATAAACACGCTTGCTGCCGTTCTGCTCGTCCTCACGATACGCACTCGACAAGACCGCCATCAGCGCCCGCTCGACGCCAAAACTCGGCTCAATCACGTGCGGCACAAATTTCTCATTCGTCCCCTTGATCGTATATTCCATACTCTTCCCGCTAACGCGCTGAATATTCATCAGGTCAAAATCAGTCCGATACGCAATTCCCATCAGCTCTTCCTTACCAATTGGAAAATCGTATTCAATGTCAATCGTCTTCTTGCTGTAGTGCGCTCTGTCCTCTGGTGGAACGTCCAGCTCGTGAATATTCTTAGGGTCTAATCCCAACGCCTCCAAAAACTCGTGCGTCGACTTCAACAATTCATCAAACGCTTCCTGCCAATTCTCTGGATTGACAAAATACTCAATCTCCATTTGCTCAAACTCTCGAGAGCGGAAAACAAAATCTCGCGGCGCAATTTCATTGCGAAACGCCTTGCCCTGCTGAGCAATTCCAAACGGCAAGTCTGGATAAAAACTATCAACAACGTTCTTAAAATTGGTAAAAATCCCCTGAGCAGTTTCTGGGCGAAGATACGCAACACTGTCTTCACTTTCGGTGGCGCCAACGCTCGTCTTAAACATCATATTAAACGTTCGCGATTTGCTTAGCGGATTTCCGTCTGGACTTTTAATTCCTTTTTCTGCAATCACTTCGTCCATTTGCTCCATCGTCAAGCCGTCAACATCAATACCATTGTCCTTAAGAATGTGATCGGTACGATAACGCCGATGATTAACCGTATCTTCGCACAATGGATCAACAAACGTATCCACATGCCCACTCGCCTGCCAGACTTTCGGATTCATCAAAATTGCCGCATCGACGCCATATATATCATCGCGCTCGTCAACAAACATTCGCCACCATAAATTCATAATGTTGCGTTTCAATTGAACGCCCAGCGGACCGTAGTCCCACGTTCCAGACAAACCGCCGTAAACATCCGAACCCTGATAAATAAAACCGCGGCGCTTACACAGGCTAATAATATCTTCCATTTTTGCTTGACTCATTGAAAAAACCTTTCTCCATGTTGGCAACATGGCGATTCACATTATTTCCTAAATTATACCATTTTACGAGCAATTTTACACCGCGGCGTGCTGTCTGGCGGTCAGCCAACAATCATTCACAACCTCAGTTATTCCGCCAATTTGCGCCACATTCGCGAGCGGCTTCACCTGGATTAACCTTAACAATTTGATGGCGTCCGCGCCCAAATCGCCCTGCTCTGCCAATCTCAAGCCTTTCTCCGCATTGTCATACATATATCTTTTATCTGGTAATAACGCCGCTGTCGTCACATCTGTGCGAAGATTTAGATCATCCCCCAACAAACTCGCGTATTGCAAATAAAACCACGTTTCAATCAATTTTTGGTTTATTGCAGGATTATTCAATTGCTCTAAAACTTGACTCAGCACATAATACCACTCTGGTTCGTCAATATTTTCACTCGCCGCAGAAACCAATTTCATCACCGAATACGCAAATTGCATCCGATCATAATCTTCCAAAATATGCCGATAAAACGCCGACAATCGAGCGGAAGTTAATAGCCCCAAATCGCCCCGACCAGAGCGAATAACCACATCACAAATCGCGAATAATTCAATTCCGCCCGCCAATTTACTGCGCTCGCGTCGCACACCTTTTGCGATTACGCTGCGTCGACCTTTTGGCGTTAATAATTGCAAAACTCGGTCAGCTTCGGCGTAATTCGTTCGCCTCAGGACAATTGCTTTTACTCGCTCACTCTGCCCCGTCATTTAGAACCTCGCGAAAAATCGCCCGCGCCTCATTCGGACACATCGATGTTTTATTCAAAATTGCCTTCACGCCAAGCGGACGCAAGTCGTCCATTTTAACGTCGATATTCGTACAAACCACAATCGGCAAACTCGCCAAATCCGCGTACGACCGCAACTCATTCAACAAAGCAATCGCCGTTTCGCCAGCTAACAACATATCCAAAATTAAAGCGTCAGGTTGCCAATCGTCAATAATTTCAATCGCCTGACCACCAGAAACCGCCACTCGATATTCCGCGCCAACATCCGCGGCAAACTTGCCCAGAATATCCGCCCAATTCTTATCGTCCTCAACGATTAACAACTTTTTCATATCAAGCTCAACTGCCGACTAATTGGCATTTCTACATAAAAAGTCAGTCCATCACGGTGACGAATCAGACCGATTCGCCCATTCATCGCCCGCGCAAATTGATTCGCCACGTAAATTCCCAGCCCACTACTTTCCGGCCTTGTTCGCACAGTTTTTCGCGTTTCCATTTCATCAAGCAAAAGCCGATATTCCCTCAAACTCATCATCGGTCCAAAATCTCGCACGCTCATCCTTACGGCATCTTTTGTTGCCTTAACCGAAACCTTAATCTCCGATCCGTCCTCAGTATACGCCAACGCGTTATTTAAGAAATTCGATAAAATTCGCCCCAAAAGTGTTCGGTTCGCTAATATCAATTGACTATTTCGACTACTCTTAGGCCAGCTAACCTTTCGTCCATAAAGCATTGCGTTGAACTTCGTTTCCATCGCCACCTGTTGACATAAAGCCAACGGATTAACCGGCTCAAGCGGAAATAACGACGGCGTTAAATTGGCTGAATTTGCCAAATCAATCGTAAGCTGCAACGCCTGCTCAGAAGTCCGAATAATTCGTTGCTGAATCTGAGTTTTATCGGCAGAACTGGTTAAATCGTCGTCCAGCAGTAGCGCCAGTTGCCTAATCAAAGCCAGCGGCGTTTTCAGCTCGTGTGCCGCAACCAAAACGCTCGGCAATCCCCCAAAATCAGCATCACTCCACTCTTTACCTGCCATACAATTCTAGTATAGCAAATATGTACTGGGTTTTTCTATTCAGAGATTTTTACAGTGCTCAATATAGTCTGGAAATCTGGCTTAAACGTATCCGCGTCGGTTGAAAAACGAATAGTTTTATCGCGAACTTTCATCAAAACCACAGAGCCGCGCAATTCTTTCTCAAACGTACCGTCAATTCGAGTTGCTGAAATTCCATTAAACTCGGTGCTACTTGAGGTCAATTCACCCTTCTTTAGTCGTGATTGATAATCATTCAGCACCGTATCCATATTCTTGTTGATAATCTCTAGCCTTAATGCAAACCGACTATTTTTATTAGTTGTCGAAGGAACTGAAATAGGGTGAAGATAAGCTTTGTAATCACCCCTGTCGCTGCCGTCATTCCCTACATATACACTCCAAGTTTTTGGATACATGAACGACACTCGACCGTATTCAGCAGGACCGACAAATTCAATACGCGGGTTTTTTGCTTCTTCAGAAAATTTCTTCTGGTCTGATTCAGCTTGTTCGCTCTTCCCTTTAGCGACTTCAATCGCAACTTTACTATCAACGCTGCTTTTTTCTCGGGAATATTGCATGTACGCCCAAATTGCCAAAGATCCAGCAATCAAAAACAATATCAGACAGCCGATTGTGCCGACCATCCAGCCATTAACTGAGCCACGCTCACTCTTATCTCTCGTCATCATACTGTAAAGTATAGCTTATGCTTTAATTGATGTAAAGATCCTACTCAGCGTTAAAATCCTCGCTAAGAACCTCGATATAATGTCGCATATCTTCCAGTGTGGCAGTAATTTTTTTTGATAGCTCTCTCGCCTCAATAAATCTCTGTTTCGCCTCATCCAGATTAAAATCATCGCCTTGAAACCACGCGATTTGCTCGTTCAATTCAGCCATCATTTGCTCAATTGTCATATCGTTGTTCACTATTCTCAATCCTCGCTTTCATAATTATATCTTTTGTTGTAATCTCTACAATATTACCAATCTGTAAATCACCCTTGATCATTGCATAGCCACGACGTAGCGCCATTTCTGGGTCATACTCAGCGATGACTTTTTGTTGCGACAATGTTGCATTTGCAGCCACATCCACACGACTTGACCACTGTTTTAGCGCTTCTTTTTGCAACATTGTTGCATTAAGCGACTGTTCTTCGATAGCTCTACAAATTGAGTCTTTCGCGTCAATTAGTCTGTAATGCAAATGCCGAATCACTTCTCGCTTGTCAGGAAACAGCAATTGCGCGGCATTACTCGGCGTGGCTGCGCGAACATCCGCCGCCAAATCGCACAAACTCTCATCAATCTCATGACCGATTCCAGTCATCGTTGGAATGCGACTACTCGCCACCGCCCGTACTAGTTTTTCATCATTAAAACTCGCCAAATCTTCCGCACTGCCACCGCCACGAATTAAAACAATCACATCTGGAGATTCTGACATTTGATTAAAATATGATATTGCTCGAACAGCTTGATCTGCAGCATTTGCACCCTGCACATTAACGTTGGCGACTACGAATTTCACGCCACCCCAACGCTCACTGGAAATCTTCATAAAGTCCGCATACCCCGCCGCTTTTGTACTGGAAATAATAGCCACCCTCTGAGGATATTGCGGTAATGGACGCTTTCTTTCAGAATTAAACAAACCCTCAACTGTCAATTTTTGCTTCAAAAGCTCAAAACTTCGCTTCAAACTTCCCTTGCCTAATGGGCGAATCTCTTGAACGTTCAGACTAAAGGCGCCATTATCCCTAAGCGCCGGCATCGCCCGAACGACAACTTTCATCCCATCTTCAATTGGCGTACGTAAATTGCTAAAACCAACAAAACACCGAACCAGCCCGTCGTCATCTTTCAGATCAAAAAAAGCGTATTTCGGAGGATAAGACTTGAAACTAGAAACCTCGCCCTCGACTTCAACCATTCCAGCAAAAGCCACGTCAAAAGTTTGATTGATAACTGCTATGAAATTGCTAACGCTAAATCTGGGAATCATCTGGCTTGCCGTATTTAATCAGTGCGTGTTGATAGAAAATATAGCCAAAGATAATCGTGCCAGTAAGTAAAATTGCTCGCGTCAAAATTATTCCAGCAATCGCCAAATCCGGCGGAGTGCCCGCCATACTTAAGAAAATAATCATAATGGTTTCATAAACTCCCGTCCCTCCAGGTGTAAACACGACAATCGCTGCCAATCCCGCCACGCCGTATCCAACCATCAGAATCGCCGGATTAACAAAAACACCCAGCGACAGAAACGCCACAGCAAACATCGCCACGTCAAAAACAGTGTAGACAGTTCCCCAAATCATCGGTTTTATTAGAAGCTTCGGATGATTGGATAAATCTTGAAAATCGTCCTGCATATCAACAAAAAACTCTTCGACTTTCTTCGACTTCATCACTCGTCGCTTCTTACCTAAGGTTGCAATTTTTACCAATGTATTGATGAATTTGGACAATTTAGCGGCAGTCATTTGCATACGCCGCTTTGACGAAAATACGAAAATCAGACCAAACGTCAGTGCCAAAACCACGATAATCAGCAAAAAGCTAGCGGCAACGATATAGCGATTAACCTTACCGTCAATAGCCAATGCCAACACAGCAATCACCAACAAAACCAAAAGCGACAAAAATCCCGTAACGTAACGAATCACCTGTGCAAATGTCGAACGCGCCGAACTCACGCCAAGTTTATGCATTCGCCACGTCGTATACGAAATTCCACTAACTCCGCCCGACGGAAAAATATGATTGACCAAATTAAGCTCCAGCGCAATCCTCGTCTGTTCCAGCCTGGAAATATGATGAATCAGGTTCTTCTCTCTCAGGTACGAAAAAATCATTTCGCCGCCAGCGAAGTACACGATAATCTGAAACGGCAATAACAAAAACAATAGCCATAAATCCGCGTGTAAAAACAGATTCCACGCCTTCACGAGCTCATGCCGAGATAGAAAAATTATTATCGCCAAAACCACCAACGTCAAAACGCTCATAATGGCTCGTGGCGATTTCAACAATTGCAACACCTTCGGTAACATAACCTTCATTATACCACGATAAATGTTATAATTACGACATGTTTATAGCTATTCTTGGCCGTCAACCAGAAATCTCTATCGCTGAATTAGAGGCAGTTTACGGTGCTAAAAATGTCCAAAAGATCTCCAACCAAGCCGCCACGGTTAATTGCGACAATTTTTCAATTGACAATCTCGGTGGAACGATTAAGTGCGGACAAGTCATCACGAAGATAAAGTCGCAAAAATCAGATCATCATACTCTTCTCCAGGCGTCAAAAACCATTGTCGAAAAATACACGAAAAAACTTTCGAATAGCCAGAAAAAAATAACGCTTGGAATAAGTTTTTATGGCAATAAAACAGATCCGAGAAACGTCCAAAAAATCGGAATTATCTTAAAAAACAACTTGAAAAAATCTGGCGTCAGTTTGCGTCTAATTCCTAATAAAACCGCCGCGCTGTCCACTGCGACCTCTCATAATAATAAACTCGGCAGGTCTGAAGCAAAAATTGAAATTATTATAGCTAAGAACGTGTATGGAGATTTGATAGTTGCCGAAAGCCGTGGCGCTCAAAATATCAATTCATACACTCAGCGCGACCGCGAGAGACCGAAACGCGACGCTTTCGTGGGAATGCTCCCACCTAAGCTTGCGCAAATTATGATTAACCTGTCTGACGCAAAACCTAACGATTACCTCTGGGATCCGTTTTGTGGCACAGGAACAGTATTGCAAGAAGCTGCGCTTATCGGCGTGAATGCTTATGGCAGCGATTTGAGCGATAAGATGATATCTTACACAACCGAAAATATGAACTGGGTGGAAAAAACTTTTTCGACAAACACTTTCTGGCAAGCACATCAGGCCGATGCCACCTCTGTAAAATTAACAGATGAGCAAAAGGAACGGATTTCTCGAATTGTTTGCGAAACATATTTAGGTCAGCCGTTTTCCGCTCCGCCAAGCCCAGAAAAACTTCACGAAGTAGTTGGAAATTGCAATCACATAATTAGCGATTTTCTACAAAATATCCGCTCGCAAATCCGCCCAGACACGACGCTTTGTATAGCCGTTCCAGCGTGGCAAAATCGCGAAGGTAAATTTACTCACTTACCCCTGATAAAAAATCTTAAAAAACTTGGATATCAGCAAATTATCGATAAAAACCTCTTATATTACCGTGAAGATCAAGTTGTTGCCAGAGAAATATTGGTATTAAAACCGGCAGATATAGCCAAAACCGCTTGACAACTGGCTTAATTTTCGATAAACTAGAACAGATTGTTTTATAGAAACTATAAGGAGTAAAGAATGTCAAAGGTTAAAGCTGGTGGTTCTAGTAAGAACATCCACAACAATGCTGGTCAACGTCTTGGCGTTAAGCGATTTGGCGGTCAAAAAGTTTCCGCTGGAGAAGTTCTAGTTCGCCAAACTGGCGCCACAAAGATCGCTGGTGACGGTACATACGTTAGCCGCAATTTCACCATCCACGCTGCAAAAGATGGCGTAGTTGGCTTTAAGTCAGTTAAGAAAACCAAGTTTACCGGCAAATCAGAACGCCGAACGCAAGTTGTTGTTCTTTAATCGGTAAAAATTTTGCTTAAAATAACTCCGTTTGTGCGGAGTTATTTTATTATTAATAATTATTTCTTACATATTCGAGAAGTGCCCTTGCAGAATCCCTATGCATACCACTTCTCTCTTTGCCACCCCTGTAATGAGTAACCATTTTGTCTTGTCTGTCTACATCAAATGAGCCGTCCATCATAGCGATTGCCAGCACTACAGTATATTCACGACTGCGCATTTTACCCGCATAATAATTACCTCCGAGGTAATTAGGAGATTTTAGATTATCATATGAGTCGCGAAGGACTCTGTCTGCCAAAGCGCCTGGATTAACGACCGCCAGCCTATCAAGACTGGAGGTTAAATATTCAAACAAACGGCAACGCGTAAGGTGACTAGCTCTAATGTCATTTATGATCGCTTTAGAATCAAACATCCTCTCGGGATTAATTATTTGCATTAACGATGGATTCATAGCTAGACTATTAATAGCCTCTTTCGCAGCATTAAAGCTATTCTCAGATACAGGAACTCCTTTTGGGTTTCTAACGGCAGCGTCCTCTACATTATTTGACGGCACATAATTCGGATCGTATAGATAATCATAATAGTTTACTCGCACATATTCGTTCTCAAAAGGCATGCCGTCTACATCAGTCTCTAGAGGCTCCATCAGTTCTCGCACTCTCTCGTTAAAACGATTTAGCTCTGGGCTATCGCTTTCATCTAGCCCCGTTTCCGCAGTCGACAGACTATTCCAATCACTATCCGGATGTTCCTGTTGCCAAATCTGCTCAGCAGCCTCTGCTCCTTCTTCAATCATTTCTTCAGTAGATTTTCCGTAAAGCTCCTGAATATAAGATTCGTTAAAACCTTTATTTGCCTCTCGACTTTGGAGCTTCTTCAATGACACAATCTTAGTTGCAATAACATGCTCTTCATAAACATGCCCTCCATAAACTTTAATCGGTTTATGTACTTTCACGAACAATTCAACAGGACTAATACCATTTTTGGAATCAGTGTCGCATACACACAACATGTCGCCAGGAATCCACCCTCCATCATATCTGACGCCTTTTCCGTCTTGACCACTGCGAATAACGGTTAGTGGAGATGTTGTAATATCTGGGTCAGCATCAGCATGAAAAGTTGCAACTACATAATCTTCCAGTGTTTTTGGTCGTTCTTGTTCGTGATTTTGTGTTGGTTTTGGTTTTTCCATATATAGCTATTTTATACCAAAAAACAAACAAAAAGTCAACCCCTAAAAAGCTGACCTTCCGCTCGATTTACTCTTCTATTGAATACCCAAATGATGCTTTACGCGAGCCACAACGTCGCCAATTACAACCTGAGATTTTACCAAATAATCATCAACACCCAGACTCTCAGCGCGTTCCTTGTCCTTTGGCTGGCTAAGTGCTGTTAGCATAATAATCCTCACGTTAGCAGTTTCTGGCGTATTGCGAAGAATATCCAGGACATCAAAACCACTAATCTTTGGCATCATCACATCTAAAAGAATCAAATCTGGACGGTATTCAACAGTGGCAGACAGAGCGTCTTCTCCATTATTGGCTTCTCTAACATCAAACCCTTCAATCTCTAATCGCGACCTATAAACCGCAGACAGAGCCATGTCATCCTCAACTAGTAAAATCTTCTTTTTTTGTTCGTTCATACTATCTCCATTTTATGTTGTCCAGCCCAAAAACACAAGCTTTATAACGACTTCGCCTTATCCATCTGCGGATCTACGTTATTATTGACATCATCCGACGAAAGATCAACTTTTACATCAGGCTCTATGCCAGTTTTATCTATATTTTTGCCCTTTGGTGTGTACCATCTGGCTTCAGTAACTTTCATTTGCGACCCGCCAGGCAGCCCAAGCACAATCTGCACGCTCCCCTTGCCGTAGCTCTTCTGCCCAACCAGCGTGGCTTTTCCGTATTCACGAAGCGCCCCAGCCGTAATTTCGCTAGCACTGGCGCTATTGCCGTTAATAAGCACCACCGTCTTCATATTGCCCAGAATTGGCGTTCCAGTTGTACGCAGCGTTTTAACAATTTCAGAACCTCGTCGCTCTGTCATAGCTATTTGATTGTCCAGCCAGATGCCTAATAGCCCTTGAGCAGCCCCAACCGTTCCGCCCGGGTTGTTTCGCAGATCCAAAATCACCTTTTTAACGCCTTTTTCAACAAATTCCGAAGCGTACTTCCTGGACAAGCTCACTGTATCATCGCCAAATCGGTTAACTTTCAAAATACCAATTTCTCCATCAATTTCCGACTCTACTGCCGGAGAAACTATATTCTGACGCACAACTGACACCTCACGCGTTTGGCCACCGCTTAATAACGTCAATTTAACGGACGTACCAACTTCTCCGCGAATTTTACTCACAACTTTTTCCACTGACCAGTCAGAAGAAGCCTCGTCATTCACCTTAACAATCGCCTCACCAGCCTTAATTCCCGCCTTCTGAGCTGGGCTGTTTTCCAGGGGTTTTATGATAGTCGGCTTATTACTCCTAAGACCAATCTCCGCACCAATTCCACCACCAATTTGACCACTTAATGACTTGTCAAATTCCTTCGTCTCATCAGGATCCATATACGCCGTATGAGGATCGCCAGCCGCTTCAACTAGCCCGCGATTGGCACCATAAATCAACTTTTGAGTATCCAATTTTCCGTCATAATTAGCAACTAGCTCTTGGTATGTTTTTTGAACGCTAGACAAGTCGATTGTCTTATTTGAAGTTCTAACACCAAATACCGACGCCACATTAGCAAACAGTGCATCAGAGCGAGCTCCCGCTACAAAACTAACAATAGCCACAATAACAAGCGTCAAAAACCAACTTAATTGCTGTCTTTTCTCTCCCGTAACCATATGCTTATTATACTACAAAACGCCCGTTTAACACGAGCGTTTTTGTACAGTGCTTTATACTGATTAGAAGTAAACGTATGTCAATCCCGAAGCTGAGCGTGTGTAATGCCTATATAAACCATCCCAGGCAAAGTTGTAATCACTAACAGTAATAGTTCCGTCGCCATTGACAGATTCGACATACATAACGTGTCCGTAATATCCAATATTCATCACGGCTGCTGCGCCAGCTTTTGGTGTCGAGCCGCTAGAAATACCATAGCGCGCTGCGGTTGACGGCCACTGATTTGCGTTGCCTGCGCCACCAAAATGCGGAACATATCGTCCAGTGCTATGAATTTTCCAAGCCACGTAGCTCACACATTCACGCGTGTATAGTCCCCATGGATCGATATAAGCGTCAAGTGGAGCACTTGCCCAAACGCCAGGATAACCGCCACCGCCAGGTACGCCGCCTGGAATAGAGACATTGCCGCCACCAAGAGCTCGTCGGTTGGCTGCAGCCTGCTCTTCTCGCAACTTTGCCACCTCAGAATTACGTTTCTGAGCCAGAGCCGCATAGTTATTCTGATCGTTCTTCGTATCAGTAATCAGTTTTGCCTTCTCAGACTGCTTAGCCGCCATCGCATTGCGCTGCAATTCTTGGTCGCGAAGCGTATTCTCGACAGACTTCTTATTCTCTTCCAGCTTTTTCTGCAAAGACTTAATTTCTTTGATCTTATCATTCAATGAAGTTTTCAAAGAATTACGCTGTTCTTGCTTGTCAATGTAATCGCTAATATTTTTTGAGCTAGCGAGCATCTCCAGCGGCGAAATCTGATCATCAACATACAAATCCGCCAAAATTCGCCCCATCGCTTTACGATTGTGCTTAATTAGCTCTTCGTTCTTTTTTATCTGATCATTAAGATTGTTGATCTTCTTTTGGCTGTCAGAAATCTGTGTCTGAATAGCTGATATTTGTCCATTTATTTTATCAAGTTCCGCCTGCAAACTATCAGCCATCTCACCCAAGCGTGAAGCCTCAGAATTATAATTGTCTGCTTCTTGTTGCTTTGCCTGAATTTCGGCGTTATAGTCGCGAGCTAATACGTGTGATGCCAAACCAAAAATGCCCGATCCAGCGAGCAATGCAGACATCGCCACCAGAGAAGCTCTGCTGACTAATGATGCCGAAACTGGTGTGGTGGACCGTAGTTTCATACGTCTATGTTAGCATAAGCATAATCAGTATGTCAAGGACTTTTACAACTTAAGATATTTGCGAGTTGCCACCCAGGATGACGCCACGCCAATCGCCGCGCCGACCAGAATCATACTCAAGAAAACCAGCACGCCGTACATTTTTAGATGATTCAAAAGATTATCGATAGGAATTCCGTACTTCACCATCGGATCATGCGCAAGAATTAACAACCCATACCCAACCACCGTCGCGATAATTGCTGCAATGAACCCATACATTATTGCCTCAACAATAAACGGACCCCTAATGAAACTGCGTTCTGCGCCGATCAACTTCATCATTTCAATCTCGTCCTTGCGGTTGAAAATTGCCATACGAATAGTGTTAAAGACCACAAGCGATGAAATCACCACGAAAACAACTGTAGCGATTGACCCGCCGATACTCGCCAGTCTCACCCAACTACCAACTGTTTTAATGGCTTGCTGACGTTCACCTGAGAATGACGGCTCCCTGTTAGGGTCTTTATATTTTTTATATAAATCATCTGTTTTAACAAAATTATTTAATGATTGCTGGTTATTCAGTTCCTTCACGGAAACACGAAGCGTTGCCGACATCTCATTACTAGACTCGCGAATCGCCTCAAGCGTATCTGGATTGTCCTTATATTGCTCAGCTTGCTTTTCACGCGCTTCTTCCGCGGAAATATACTTAACACTATCGACATTATCTAATTTTTCAATCCGAGATTTAATCGTTTTAATCGTTTTTTCTGGCGTGTCACCCTTTAAGTAAATTGACATATCGGCACGTTTGGAAACGTTTGAAACGGTATCAACCAAAACCTGGCGCGCTGATAACGTTATAAACACGATAATCAACGTGACGCTCATCACCGCAGTTGCGGCAATCGTTAGCCAGGCATTACGACTAAAATTATTGATGCCATATCGACACATTCTGACAAACGTCAACCAACCTCGTCGGCGCTGACGTATACGAATAGTTTCTTTATTTTTGTTAGACTTTGATGATTTCATTACTGTTTATAACTCCCTCTCGCCTGATCGGAGGTGATTTTACCATGATCAATTGTAATAACGCGTCGCTTCAACTTGTTAACAATCTCCACGTTGTGAGTCGTCAAAATAACCGTCGTGCCATACTTGTTAATCTTTTCCAGTAAGCGAACAATATCCCAGCTGTGCTTCGGGTCCAAGTTTCCAGTCGGCTCATCTGCAATCAAAATCTTCGGCTGACGCACCACTGCCCGCGCAATCGCTACACGCTGACGCTCACCACCAGAAAGCTGATGAGGAAAATGCTTTTCCTTCCCCTTAAGACCAACCAACTCAATAACTTTCGGCACAGTCGCCTTAATTTCCCGATTTGTCATTCCAGCAATTTCCAGCGCAAACGCCACATTTTCAAACACTGTTCGATTCGGAAGTAGCTTAAAATCCTGAAATACCACGCCAATTTTACGACGCAACAGTGGAATGTGCTTGTCCTTCAAATTGTCATAATCAATTCCACCAACCACAATCTTTCCAGAGCTCGGCTTTTCTTCCCTGGTCAAAAGCTTCAAAAGTGTCGATTTGCCAGCACCCGACGTACCAACAATAATCACAAATTCACCAGCGCCAACATGAATGCTTGCTCGATTCAATGCCGGCTTGTTACTTTTTCCGTAGTTCTTCGTTACCCTATCTAACAGAATCATTATTAGTATTATAACATAAGCTAAATATTTTTAGAATTAGCATTTTGTTCTAAATACGCCGTAATGAATTCGTCAATATCTCCATCCAAAACACCTTGAGCGTTGCGATTTTCGTGCTTTGTGCGCGTATCCTTAACTAGAGTATACGGATGCAAAACGTAATTTCTAATTTGGCTGCCCCAGTTTGCTGATTCGCCAGCCCTAAGATCGGACAAAGTTTCGGCGTGTTGCTCTAATTTCATCGCTAGCAATTTTGACCGCAAAATCTTCAACGCCGTTTCTTTATTCTGAATCTGCGAGCGCTCATTCTGAATAGCCACCGTAATTCCCGTCGGCTCATGCGTCACTCGAACCGCCGAATCCGTCGTGTTCACGCCTTGACCGCCCTTGCCACCTGAACGATAGACATCAATTCTTAAATCATTCGGGTCAATTGATATTTCATCGGGCGCGTCAATTTTCGGCAAAACCTCGACAAGTGCAAAACTAGTCTGCCGCAAATTGTCCGCATTAAACGGACTTAATCGCACCAAACGATGCACGCCATTTTCCGACCGCAATTTTCCATAAGCAAAAGATCCAGAAATCTCCAAAACGACCGTTTTAATTCCAGCGTCGTCATTTGTCGAGCGCTCCAGTGTATCAACCTTCATTCCAGATTTTTCCGCCCAGCGCAAATACATTCGCTCCAACATCGCCGCAAAATCCTGCGCATCCAGCCCGCCCACGCCAGCGGAAATGCGCATAATTGCCGAGCGATTGTCATATTCGCCAGAGAATAGCAAATCGGTTTTATGGCTCTCAAAACTCTTTTCAATTGCCGCAACTTGCGCCTGAAATTCTGGCAATAAATCGTCATCACCAAGCTCCATCAGCTCCACCATATCACCAACCTGCACCGTCAAAGTCTGCCAAGGCTCGACGGTCTGACGAAGGCTGGCGGCTTGTTTCGTTAATTCTTGGGCGTAATCAGGATTATTCCAAATTTCTGGCTGGTTCAATTGATCATCCAGCTCCGCCAATTTCTGCTCCAAATCAGGAAACTTCAGCGCTTTTTTAGCCTGTTCAATTTCTTTTTCTAATTCACCAATTTTCTTTTTTAGCGGTTGCATATATTTTATTGTACCATTTTTCAGCGCTCAATTCTCTGTTAAAATAAAAAGATGGATAAAGATATTGAGAAAATTCTATTTACGAATGAAGATATAAAAACGGCAGTTCAAAAACTTGGGAAAAAATTGACCGAGGATTATCACGATAAAAATCCTGTCGTCGTGGGTATTTTACGCGGCGCGGCGCCGTTTATGATCGACTTGATACAGGCTATGGATTGCTATATGGAAATTGATTTTATGGCGGTTTCCAGCTACGGCGATGACACAAAATCTTCTGGATCTGTAAAAATTATCAAAGATTTGGATACCGACGTAACGGATAGACATGTATTGATAGTTGAGGACATAATTGACAGTGGTCGAACCGCCCAGGCGCTAAGAGAATTATTTGCCGCAAAAAATGCTGCGTCGGTAAAAATATGTTCGCTATTAGACAAACCAGCGCGGCGCGAAGTTGACGCAAAAGCTGATTATGTCGGCATCGATACGCCGAATGAATTTGTCGTTGGCTATGGTTTAGATTTTCGCCAGCAATATCGCAACTTGCCATACATTGGCGTCTTAAAACCAGAAGTTTATCAAGATTAAAGTTCTTCTACGGCGGCGACAAATTGCTCGCCACGATCAGAATAACTCTTAAACATATCAAAGCTGGCGGCCGCCGGGCTAAGAATCACCACGTCGCCAGATTGCGCTTTATTTTTGGCTGATTTGGCAACTTCTTTCATTCCCGCCATATTCAATTGGACAATCTCGCAATCAACTTTTTCTTCCCTTAAAACTTTCCTAATTTCATCAGCGTTAGCACCATTGATAATTATCAGTCGCACGTTTTGCCTGGCAATTTCTTTCGCTAGTTCAGAATAATCCGCGCCTTTATCTGAGCCGCCCAAAATCAAAATTTTCGGCTCTACAAAAGCTTTTAATGCCGCAATCGCACTGCCTGGAGTTGTCGAAATGCTGTCGTCGTAATATTTCACGCCGTATTTTTCAGCAACAAACTTCAATCGATGCGGTAGCCCTGTAAACTCGCTAAGCCCTTTCTTTATCTCATCGTCCGACACGTTCGGCAAAATCGATTTCACAGCCAATATTGCCGCGCAAGCATTGTCGACATTATGCTTCCCTGGCAAGCGAATCGCAGAAATTATATCGTCCGAAAGAGCAAATGGATATTCCTTTTTCTGCGCCAAACTCGCATCTGCAATCGACGAACTAAACTCATTTTGAGAATTATAGACAACATAATCGTCCGCGGTTTGAAACTTAGCAATATTCGCTTTTGCTGCCAAATAATCATTAAAATCAGCGTGGATATTCAAGTGGTCAGGCTCAATCATCAGCACCACGGCAACGTGCGGAGATTTCTGCAAATCCCATAATTGAAAACTGGACAATTCGTAAACAACAATGTCATTTTTCTCAATTTTCGGCAAAATATCCAAAGCCGGCACGCCGATATTTCCCACCAAATGCACGGTTTTACCCGCCGTACGCAAAATCGACGAAATAAAACTGCACGTCGTCCCCTTGCCTTTTGTACCAGTCACGCCAATTATAGTCGCTGAGCAATTGGCAAAAAACTCATTTGTCGCCGACCAAATTTGACCGCTAGTCTTTATCTTTTTTGGTGGAAGACTTGGCGACCTAACGATTAAATCCGCGTCATCCAGCCCCGAAAATCCCGTCTGATAAGCCACATTTTCCGGCAAATTATCTACTTTTTCACGCTCGTCCGCCACCAAAAAATCAGCTTCCGGAAACTTCTCTCGAAAATACCGCAAATTAGATTGACCTTCAACACCAAAACCAGCAATGACAATTTTCATAACCTGATTATATCACGGGCAATTTACGATTACACCCTAAAACAGCTTGTCGAGCTTATCGTATAGCTTTGTTAATAGCTCTTTTTCTTCCGAAGTAACTGCCGCCAACGTCCACGTGTTGGATGCAAAAAATTGACGAGCCGTTTCAATCAACTGATCAGGAGTTACCGCTAAAATAGAATCTGGAACGGCGGCGTAATCTCTCACGAAATCATCAGCAAAATATCGTCCTACGTAGAAATTGCTTACTTGCCCAACAGTTTGAGCACCCATCTGATAACGACCCAACGAATACGACTTCACACTTTCCAAATCTTCTTCGGAAATAGATCCAGCCAAAACTTTCTTCAACTCTCTCACGATAATATCAAAGAGCTTTTCTGCAGTTTCAACATTTACTTGTCCACCAAAATCCCAAGCCGAATCGTAAAAACCAATCGACGTATCACTAAAAATACCATACGCCAAGCCTTTTTTACGAGCCGCGCCAAAAATCCTAGAGCTCATCGTGCCGGTCAGAATGTGGTTCAATGCGTTCATAGCCGTGACTTCTTCGTCACTTAACTCGCGCGGAATCATCATTGACCAGCCAAACGTCAAATTCGTCGCCTCTTTTCGCTTAACTAAGACTGGGTTAGCCCTGCGTGGTTCATCGCGCGGAATAACGAATCGCTCGCCCGTCTCTAATTGCCAACCCTCAAGGTGCTCTTTAATAGCCGCTTTTCGTCCAGCCATTTTTCCAGCCACCACAAACCGCATATTCTTCAAAGTATGCGTTCGCTTGTGATGATTTTTAATGTCTTTCAGTTCAATATTAGCAATTGTTTTTAGGCGCTGATTATACGTCAAAATATCTTCACCCAGCGCCTGTTGAATGCGCGGCCACATCACACGATTGTGATTGTTGAGATAACCAGTCAATTCAGAGCGAACATTGCCCTTTTCCGCCTCAAGCTCATCGGCGTTAAATCGCGGCGTTGTAATAGCCAATCTCTGAAGCTCCAAAATCCTGTCCCACTCAAAATCCGCACAAATCGCTTCATAAACCATTGAATAGTCAGAAGTGTAAGCGTTGTGATAAGCGCCGTTCTTGGTAAATTCCTGCTCGTAATTGTGCTCCGAACGAAACTTTTCATTCGCGCCGAACGCCATATGCTCCATAATGTGAGCCGTTTCGTAAATATCTTTATTCAGAACATAGCGATTACCTGCCCTGAATTGCACCTGAAAACTCATTACCGTAGCATCTGGAACGTCAATCAACAAGCCGCGCGCGCCATTCTTCAGTCTAATTTCCTCAACTGTATGTTTCATTGCCTAATTCTCTGATTATTTACGGTTTTTCTTACGGTTCTGTCGCTGAGCCTTTTTCTTCTTTCGAGCTTGATTCTTCGCACGATTTGATTCCGCGCTAGTCTTGCCCTTTTTCACAGAGAAGTCATCGTCGCGATTTTCCTCGCCCGAACCAATTTCATTTACACCACGCTCAACGGCATTTTCCGCCAACCTAGTTAGCTCAGTGTCATATTCGTCGTCTTGAGATTGACGGACTGTAGCGTCGGCTTTATGAATATTAAATATCGTCGCCAGAACTTCATCACGGAGATTAGCCTGCAGACTCTCGAACAACTTCTGGGATTCTGATCGATATTCCACCAAAGGATCGCGCTGTCCAACACTTCGCCAGTGAATTCCCTCGCGCAAATGTTGCATATTTTCCAAATGCTGCATCCATAATGTATCCAGCACCGCCATGTAAACTTCGCGCTCAACTCCACGCAAATCATCAGCGCCAATCTCACGCTCTTTCTCCGCGTAAGCTTCTTCAGCCAACTCCAGCGCCTTCTCATAGCGCAAACGATCTTTCTTTTCCTTGCCAACCTTTTCAATTTTTTCCTTATCAACTGGGAAAATAACTGAGAAATCCTCGACAAACTTTGGATTATTCTTTGATGGAAGAGTCGTCAATTCGTGAACTTTAGCTCGCAATAATCGCTCAATTTCCGGCTTAATATTGTCGCCTTCCAAAATCCTACGTCGCATAACATAAACGACACGACGATGACGGTTAATCACATTGTCGTATTGAACAACATTTTTGCGCGTATCAAAATTATAGCCTTCAACTCGCTTCTGCGCTGCTTCCAATGTTTTCGATACGGCGCGAGTTCTGATTGGCGTATCATCATCAACACCCAATCTATCCATCAACGACGCAATTCGCTCACCCTGGAAAATTCGCATCAAATCATCTTCGGTCGAAACATAAAACTGAGTCTCGCCTGGATCGCCCTGACGTCCGCCACGACCGCGCAACTGATTGTCAATTCGACGTGATTCGTGTCGCTCTGAACCAATAACAACCAAGCCACCAAGTTCCTTGACACCCTCGCCAAGCTTAATGTCCGTACCACGACCAGCAATATTCGTAGCCAAAGTAATCGCGCCTTTTTCACCAGCTTTCGCCACAATCGCAGCCTCACGCTCATTGTTCTTGGCGTTCAAAATCTCAAACTTAATACCTTCTTTTTCCAAATATTTGGCAATTTGCTCGTTCTTTTCAATAGAGCCAGAGCCAACCAGAACAGGACGACCTTGCTTGTGGTAATCCTTAATCGCCTCAGCGACAGCTTTAAGTTTGGCCTTTTCAGTCTTGAAAATCAAGTCTTCCTTATCCTCGCGAATAACTGGTTTGTTCGGTGGAATTTGGATAACATCAAGTGAATAAATTTGCTGGAACTCTTCGGCTTCAGTGAACGCCGTACCAGTCATACCGGAAAGTTTATTGTACAAACGGAAATAATTCTGGAAGGAAATTGTCGCCAAGGTCATGCTCTCTTCCAGCACAGGAACGCCTTCTTTTGCCTCAATTGCCTGGTGCAAGCCTTCGTTGTAGCGGCGACCCTGCATCAAACGACCAGTATGTTCGTCAACAATAATCACCTCGCCGTCATTAGTTACAACGTAATCTTTGTCGCGCTTGAACAATGTCTGTGCTCGCAAAGCCTGATCCATGTGATAAACACTGCGCACGTGATCTGGCGTGTACAAGTTTTTTATTCCCAACAATTTCTGAACTTTTTCAACACCTTCATCAGTCAAAGCGACGCTTCGGCGCTTTTCATCCAAAACGTAATCTTCTGGAACCAACTTCGCGGCGATTTTAGCAAATGTGTAATAATTGTCAGGATTTTCAGCCGCTGGAGCAGAGATGATAAGTGGCGTACGAGCCTCGTCAATCAAAATTGAGTCAACCTCGTCAACGATTGCGAAGTTCAATTCACGCTGCCTGAGCAAATCAACGTCGTTAACCATATTGTCGCGCAAATAGTCAAAACCAAACTCGTTATTCGTGCCGTATGTAATGTCCGCAGCGTAAGCTTCTTTACGTGAAACTGGGCGAAGCTTGCGCATTCGAGGGTCGTCGTGATGATCATTGTCATAATCTTTATCATAAACAAATGACGCTTCGTTAATGATTACACCGGTAGTCAAGCCCAGAAAATCATACACTTGACCCATCCAGCCAGCGTCGCGCTGCGCCAAATAGTCATTAACCGTCACCACATGAACGCCCTTGCCCTCCAAAGCATTCAAGTAAGTCGGCAATGTCGCCACAAGAGTCTTACCTTCACCAGTTTTCATCTCGGCAACGTTACCCTCATGAAGAACCATACCGCCAATCAACTGCACGTCATACGGACGCTCACCAATCACACGCTTAGCAGCTTCCCTTGCCACGGCAAACGCATCTGGCAAAATCGTATCAAGCGTCACACTCTTCTTCGACAAACGCTTTTTCAGCTCATCAGTTTGCGCCCGAAGCTCCTTGTCGGACATCTTTTCATATTTGTCATTCAGACCGTTAATAACGTCAACTTGCTTACGCAATCGTTTCAAAATCTTCTTCTGTGGATCGCCAAAAATCTTACTCAGCGCTTTTTGTTGTGTAATTGCCATAAACCTTAAAACTCCCTCACTTTCAGGCATTTTCAAAAACTTCTTTTATTATAACTTTTTTCAGACAATTTGAAAAGAAAAAGCGCCCAGAATCTGAACGCTTTTCTGCTAATTTCATCTATCAATTATTTTCGACCGAAAGTTTGCTTTAGCTTCGCCAAAATTCCGCGACTTCCGCCAACGTGAGCCAACACATCGTCTTTATACTTACGAACTTGACCGTTCAACCTAGCTTCAACGATATCCACCGCAGCCAAAACGTTCATGGTTGAATCCTTAGCTACAATTTTCTTATCTGGTACATTGATAATAACTTCAACCTCGTACTTGTTGCCGCCAGGATTGTCAATCTGCTTAATCTTAACGTCTGCAGATGCACTCTTTCGGGCATGTCGCGGCAAGTATTTACCCAACGAACCAATTTTCCTTTCAACGTATTTTTTTGTTGTGGCGTTCAGCTCATATTTAACGCCAGTAATTGTAATATCCTTAATCATTTTTCCTCCTACTAACTAGTACGCTCTTATTATATCACGTCACGACCATTCATATATGGACGCAGCACCTCTGGGACAGTCAAAGTTCCATCTGGATTCTGGAAATTCTCCAAAATCACCACCAGTGAGCGAGCTAACGATACCGCAGTTCCGTTCAAAGTGTGAACAGATTCAATCGTGCCGTTTTCTCGGCGAACTCGAATGTTTAGACCACGAGCTTGATAATCAGTACAATTCGAACAACTCGTCAGTTCACGGTAAGTTTGATCAACTGGCGACCAATATTCAATGTCGTACTTCTTTGCAGCCGGCGCACCCAAATCGCCCGCCGCAATATTAACCACGTGATAAGAAATCCCAATTTGCTGCCAAAGCGCCTCTTCAACGCTAAGAATTTTCTCATGAATCTCTTTAGATTGCTCCGGCAGACAAAACGCATACATCTCAAGCTTATTAAATTGGTGAACTCGGAACAGACCACGCGTGTGCTTTCCGTATGTTCCCGCCTCTTTTCGATAGCAAGGACTATATCCAACGTATAGCGATGGCAAATCTTTTTCATCCAAAATCTCATCCGCGTGATAGCCGGTTAATGGCATTTCCGCCGTACCAATTAGCGTCAAATCTTCACCGTCAACTACATATTCGTTACTGCCCTCGCCCTTCGGAGTGAAACCTGCGCCTTCAGCCGTTCGCAAATTGACCATATGTGGCACGGTCATAAATGTGAAGCCCTGCTTTGTTACGTAATCCAAGGCAAATTGAGTTACGGCATTTTCCAATAAAGCCAAATCGCCCTTCAAATAGTAAAACTTCGCGCCAGCCACCTTAGCGCCGCGCTCAAAGTCCACCCAGCCGCGACTTACAGCGTAATCCAGATGGTCTTTTGCGCCAGTTTTGCAATCGCCATAAACTTTTACTTCAACAGAATCTTCTTCACCGCCCAGAGGTACGTCGTCAAAAGTGATGTTTGGGACGTTTTTAAGAATTGCCGCAACTTTTTCCTCAGTCGATTTCAAATAACTCTCACGCTCTGCCAGCTCAACTTTCAATTGTTTGCCCTGATCAATCAGTTCTTGGTCTGGTCGGCCGCCTTTCATCTTTGCTGAAATAACATTGCGCTGTTCGCGTAGCGCTTCAACCTGCTTCTGCAAATCGCGGCGCTCATCGTCTAATTGCAACAATGCCGCAATATCAACTTTATAGCCTTTATCGTTTGCCGACTTTTGCACCAAATCGGCATTTCCTCGGATGAACTTAATGTCTAACATGTATCGATTATATAACAACATAGGCTATATATAAATAAACCCCGCCGGATTTAACAGACGGGGCTTTAGATAAGTGTAAATAATTTACTTACATAGCTGTGCCAGGTAACGTTGTTGGCCATGGAACGTTGTCGTTTGGCACATACGATACGCTAACGATCGGAGGAAGCGTTGGTGTTGGATTCTGAGCGCTAGCTGCTTCAGCGTTAATCATCCCGAAAGTTTGAACGATCCAAGTCAAATACGAGCCGCCCCATCGTCCAGCAGAAGGACCTTGCATCTGGTCACTAGGACGCAGCCCATCTGGCAACGCAGCACCACCACCGTTCCAGCTGTTGACCCAGCCTGTAAGAGCTGCATATAGATAAACAGTATTGTTAATTCGTCGAACCTTAACCACGCTAGCTTTCATGGATGTTGAGAGAATTTGAGGAACACTTCTCCAGCCAGTGTCACCATATACAACCTTCCAACCTGTTTTATCACTACCACGAGTTTTAATCCAGCGAACGGCACCGTTTGTAGCAGCTGTATCGGTATAGTACGTACCAACACTAGCCTTAACATTGCCTTCAGGCATACCAGTCCCGCGAATTTCGTACGTATCTTTCCATTCTACGTCGCAGTCATCATCAGTTTTCTTACCGAGTACTTGATTTATTTTACCACCCGCAGGAAGATTCTTGCCCATAAACTGTAGCCCTAAATTACTCGTTCCATTACCAGTTACAGTTAATCCAGTCGAGCAAGGCTGAGTACTATTAGTTACAGAAATTGTAGCATTTCGGCCAGCCGCTCCTGTAGCACCAGTTGCACCGGTAGCACCTGTAGCTCCAGTAGCTCCAGCTACCCCAGCGGGACCCGCCGCACCAGTGTCGCCTTTGTCGCCTTTTTGGCCATCTCTACCATTCTGACCATTAAGACCATCCTTGCCGTCTCGACCGTTCCTGCCATTTTGACCGTCAACTCCATCTCTACCGTCTCGACCATCCTTACCCTTTAAGTCTGAGTAGGCTATGATATTTTTCCATTCAGATTCCCCAGCATATCGCCACTGGATGTACAGGGAGTTCTTCTGAATTTCAATTTCGCGACTATCAGATTTACTAGATTCTTTCTTACTGTCTTCCTTATTAGCACCGTTATCCTTATTTTTCAAATCCTCAAGCGAAACTATCTTCTGCCAATTGCCATCAGCATACTTATATTGAATCTCGCCCGAATCCTGACGAATAGAAACTGCGTTCGGATCAATTACTCCACGTGGTGAAATCTTAATAAAAAACAATAATATTATAAGTATTATTGTGATCACCAAAAAGACTTAGCACGAAAGCTTTTGATGCAGGCTTTCTTGTATTTTCTCGCTCCACTTAAATATTCCTTTAAACTTTATTTGATATTGATTATGCTTTTATTTTACATGTAGCAATATGAAAAATCAATCTCATTAAACATGAGAAATAACACCCAAACCAAGCAATATCAACAACACCAGACCTAATACGAATCGATAAATTATAAACGGTCGGAAATTATTGCTCTGAATAAATTTTAACAGCCACGACACAGCCAAATAACCGACGCCGAATGAAATTACCGTGGCGATTATAGTTGGAGTCCAGCCAACGCCGCCAGAAATGTGTTTATATTTGGTAGCGACTTCCAACAACCCCGCCGCGACTAGCGCTGGAATACCCAAGAAGAAACTCAATTTCGTAACCGACACGCGGTCAAATCCACGGAATAAACCGACTGAAATCGTTGCGCCAGAGCGACTAATTCCCGGAATGAGCGACAAACATTGCCCCGCGCCAATAGCCAGCGTGTCTTTCCAGCTCGTCTCAGTTTCGCCACGCTTGTTATTTACCGCACGATTGTCAGCCAGCCACATAACAACACTCCAGCAAATAAGCCCGAACGCCACAAACCACAAACTACGCAGAACCGTTTCAACTTCATGCTTGAACAACAATCCGACAATCGCAATAGGAATTGAGCCGATAATAATTGCCCAGCCGTATTTATAATCGAACTTTCGACGCGCTCGCTTCCACCATAAACCACGCCACCAAGCCTGTAAAATTCGCCAGATGTCGCTCCAGAAATAAATCACCGCCGCCAAAATTGCTCCGATCTGGATTATCGCCGTAAAAGCCACGACGCTCGGATCGTCAATTCGCATTCCCATCATTTTCTCGGCAATCGTCAAATGTCCAGTCGAAGAAATCGGTAAGAATTCCGTAATTCCCTCGATTATGCCGAGAATAATTGCTTGCCACCAAGCCACGCTTAAAAATTACCTTTCATCCTTCAAGTGTAGCATTAGCGGTAAAATCATTCAAATGCGTGGGCTTAAGATTCGGAATTTTCTGCTTCAATCGAATTTTGATAGAACAAACCGCTAACATTCACGCCCGCAGGAGCATAAATTTTCAAGCCAGTTATCGGCTTATAAAACTTCAAGCAGCCGTCAAAGAATATCGCGTTGCACTTCTCGGAAACGGACAGCACAATTTTATCGCCATCGCGTCGCACGTTAATTTCTGGTTTATTCGCCTTTGGCAAATCCACAAACTCCGCTTCCACTTTAAACTTGTCAGAATTTATTCGCGAAACATTCCCCACTGGCATATCAATAAAAATTGAATTAGCGTTCGTCGTATCTGGAATATCGATATTTACTTTCTTCGTGAGCTGCTGCGATTCACGCGCATATTCCAAGCCAGCGTGAGCGCTAAATATTGCGGCGCTTGCCAAACTCATAAAGACAACGGACGCCGCCACGATCATTGTGATTACAGACATTCGATTGACCTTCCAGGCGAATATGCTACGCGTTACAATTGCGCCAAATATAACCGTCGCGATTCCGCCAATTGCCAAGGAAGTCCACACTCCCCACGCCCACATTTGCATTCCCAAACCGCCGAGCATATTAACCACGGAAACACCAAGCGCCCCGCCAACAATCAGCCCAAACAGTATCGCTAGCGTCGTGAACAGCACCACGGCACCGACAAAATATTGGAAAAATTTCGCAATTGGAGTTTTTCTGGCAGACACAGTTGAACTTCCATCAGCGGAAGCCTCTTTAAGTGCAGCCAAAGTTACCGGCTTCCCGCGCATTCGTAATTTGTCCGACGCGGTTTTTGCTGGCGGCATTGACACCCACATCGCGAGGTAAACCAGCACCATCGTACCGAATGTTACGAACGGCGAGACAATTGCAATCAGTCGTACCCACAACGGATTGATATTAAAGTATGCCGCTATTCCCGCACACACGCCACCAATGACAGCTCCGTCCGTGTCGCGCATCAATTGCTTCTCTGGCTTCTCATTATCATCCGTCAATTCATCAGTTGAGTCCTCACTATCATCCGAAAAATCGCGCGGTTCGCCCATTTGATTTTTAATCGCCAAAACGTCATCGTCGCTAATAACGCCCTCTTTCATCACGCCACGCTCGGCTAGAATTTCAACCATTCGCGCCTCAATTTCCTTCATCGCTTCCGCGTCGGCGTGCATATTTTTCTGAATCGAATTAAGATATTTTTCTAGCGATTTCTTAGCGTCAATTTCCACACTAAACGCCGTCTTTGCCAGATGAATTCTGGTTATTTCCTTCATTTATTTTATTCCTTTCTCTAAGTTATCAAGCGAATTATTTAACATATTTATGCGATCTTTAAGTTCATGAATCAATTGATCGCCGTGATCTGTCAATGAATAATATTTTCGCGGCGGACCTTGCTCGCTTTCCTGCCATTCGTGTTGCAGATATCCGTCTTTCTGCAACCTATTCAGCAGCGGATAAATCGTACCTTCGACCACTGTTAAGTCCGAATCGTTCAATTGCTTAACGATATCGCCGGCGTACTGCGCTTTATTAGAACAAACCAGTAAAACGCAGTAAACCAAAAATCCTTTTCGCAATTGGACCGCCAAGCTTTCCGCATAGCTATCAACGTTCACTTTTACCTTCTTTCGGTATATTAGAACCCTTAATTTTGCCGTCTTTGATCAGGATTTGATAATCGCATTTTTTAGCCAAATCAACGTCGTGCGTCACGATAATCAGCGTTGCGCCTTCTTGCTTGTTGTAATTGAACAGCAATTCTTCCACCTTCGCGCCAGTTTCGCTATCCAAATTTCCCGTAGGTTCGTCCGCAAAAATGATCTGAGGGCTACCGACAATTGCCCGCGCAATCGCCAAACGCTGCTTCTGACCGCCCGACAAATCCTTCGCACGATTCTTGCGTTTCTCGTACAAGTCCACCGCCTTCAGCGCCTCATTGATCTTACTCTCCCTCAAGCCCCTTGGCATTTTCACAATTTCCAGCGGCAAGCTCACATTATCCGCCACGCTTTCATTGCCCTGAACAAAGAAACTCTGGAAAATAAAACCTATTTTTCTCGCGCGGAACTCGTCAACTTGCTTTTGTTTCAATTTCAAAATATCCTGACCGTCAATAATCACCTCACCTTGCTGCGGTCGATCCAAGCCGGAAATTGCGTGCATCAGCGTCGATTTTCCTGAACCAGATTTTCCCAAAATCGCCACGCTCACACCAGTTGGAATTTGCAGACTCACATCATTTAGCGCCACAAATTGATTTTTCTTTTTGCCATAAATTTTCGTCACATTTTTAAGCTCAATCATAACAACTCTCCTATTCCGTCCTTAACGCTTCAATTGGATCTAATTTTGTTGCCTTGCGGCTCGGTAGCCAGCCAGAAAGTATCGCCATAATCATCAGCCCGATTATCAAAAGTCCCATTTGCAGAGGATTAACGACTAATAGATTCGTACCTTGCTCCAACTTCAGAAAACTAGCAATCATAGGGTTAAGTAGCGACATCAAACTCGCCAAACCAACGCCAATCAAACCGCCGAGAAGTCCAACCCACGCCGCTTCATACCTGAACATTTTACCAATATCGCGACCTCGCATACCCAAAGCTTTCATCAATCCAATCTGACTAGTTCGCTCCAAAACCGAAATGTACATTGTGTTAATAATCCCAAACACGCTCGCAAGCAGCGCCAAGCCACCAAACCCAATCAGCGCCATTTGGGCCATATTCACGAAAGTCAGCATAACCTTGCGTACATCCTGGACCGAAGACGCCATATAGTCCTTACCAAGCTCACTCTTCACCGCCTCAACATTTTTCTCATCATCAACCGATGCAATTACGTAAGAATACTCATTAGGCAAATCTTTAGGGTGACTGAAGGCGTAAATTTCCTTAGCATCATCCACAGAAACGCGCACGGCTGGCTGATAAAACAGAATCGTGTCCGAAGGTTTATCGACTGCCGCAACTTTCAGAGATATTTCTTTATCAGCGTTTTTGCTCGGCGAATCTCCTTTTTTCAATCCCAGCGTAATCGTTTGTCCAATTGCCGATTTTGCATCGCTAAATCCCATTTCTTTTATGTAAGATTCTGGAATAACAACCTCGCCCTTTTTCGGCATAAAATCATCCAAACTACCAGCCGCAAAGTCCATTCGGGTCTTATCAAACTTCACAGTTACGCTAGGCACGAATTTTTTGTTACTTGCCGAACTTTTGGCATATAAAACTCCATACATAGAATAAGCTGGCGTCACTTTTTCTACATGCGGGATTTGCTGTATTTTTTTCACGTCGTTATCAGTCATCGAATATTTTTCTATCGCCTTAGACTGATCCTTTTCCGTATCTTCCGAGTCGCTATATTCTGGAAGATTGCTATCAGGTCCCGACGAGGTCACTTTTTTATAGACCGAAACAGATTTTTTATCGCCAGCTGCGTCGACCATGCTGTTCGTATACAGTCGACCGCCTTCTCCAGCCATCAGCGCCAGACCAATCGTAAACGCTCCAACTGAAATTGCCAGCGCGGTTAAAATCGTGCGGCCTTTTGACTGCCCCAAATTTCGACCGGCGCGTTTAATAATGTCAATTCTTCTCACATTAAGCTCCTTGTTGATTTACTATACATAGTACTATGTTATACAAGGTACCTTAAATTGTCAAGGTATTTTTGAAAAAATATTCAAAATTTTCTATTTCCGATGCTTTTTAACCCACTTATTTAAACTGCCAACCGCACATTCGCAAGTCTTAGAAAAAGAAAATATAGCCTTTTTGGCTTTATCTTGAAGTTCGGATTTTCTTAAAGCCGCGTCAGATTTAGACACCTGTTCATCACTCTCTTCGCATTTCGAACACTTATCGCTAACTAACTTAGTCATATACACAGCGGCATCAAAAAACGCTGAATCGCCCCATATTTTAACTTGTCCATCTTCTACATCAATCACGGCAGAAATTACTAACTTATTTGCTTGATCGTCAAGCGTCTCCCACATCTCTTCCTGATCTGTAAAATCAATTTCCTTTCCGCTATCGACACCAAATGATCCTTTGTAAAATCGACAGTCCGCGATAACACCGCAACAGAGATTGTCACCATCTTGTACATATGTTTTCATTAGAATTACTGAATTAAAATCAGCTAGATCAATTTTATCGAGAGCTTTCACGGCGCACCTCTTATCTATAGCTAGCCTGCCCAGGCCTCCTGCCTGAGTTTTGTCTACATATATAGCATCGTTATTGAACTCCACTTCGTCGCCCAGATCAGAAAGCTCCGAATCATCCATTACGGTATCGAGGATATATAACTTTTCTATCGGCATACCTTCGACTGATAACTGTCGCAATCGATCAGGAATGCCATCTCCAAAATATTGCTCTTTAGGCACATTAATCTCCCTGCCCACCGTTTTTGTCAAATATATTTCTTAGTATACCACTATATATAAATCGTTCTCTATTCCTCATCATACTCATCTTCAATCTCTTGGTCTAGAATCTCTTCAATCACATCTTCCAGCGTAATAATTCCCAGCTCCGTCTCATCGTCCATCACCACGAACAAATGATTTCGCGTTTGAATGAATCGACTTAAGACCGTATCCAGACGCGACCTCTTGTCAATATCGTAAATTTTATCGCGGTACAATTGGCTAATTGGCAACGGCAAATCTCGTCCAACAACATCCTTCACGTATAAAACTCCAACCAATTCCCCGTCAGATTGAACTGGAATTCGCGAATGTCCAGCGTGCTTAATCTGAGCGAGTAGAGTTGCATCCAGCTCGTCATCCAAATCCACGACAAAAACCTCGCTCATCGGCGTAACCAAATCGCCAGCCGTCTTTTTGCTAAACTGCAACGCACCTGCCGCAATTCGGCTTTCGTCATAATCAACCGGACTATCCGACCTAACGGCGTGCTCGTGAATAATCTCCTCCAGCTCCTGATGAGAATATAATTGCGGTGTTTCCTTACCCAGCCAGCGATTCAACAATTTCGACATCGGTTGAGCAAGCGGCCAAAATAGCACGTAAATCACATCAAGTAACCAAAAGAAATATCGCACAAATCGATATCCACGCTGCGAAAAAATCGCCTGCGGCAAAATCTCGCCAAACATCGTGATGAGAAGCGTCGCAATCAAACCGCCGACCACGCCATTCGTCATATTGCCAAGCAAAATTGACATCGCGGTATTAACGCCGACATTGCCAAGCAAAATACAAAAAATCAAATAATAACCATCTTTTCGATATCGATACACTCGCGCCGCAATTTTGTCGCCCTGCCTGGCCTTTCGCTTCAAATCATCAGGCCGCGCCATCATTAAGCCAATATTCAGACCGGAAAATAGCCCAGAAAGTGCCAATAGAACAGCCGCCGCCAACCATAATAAAATATCAGACATAATCACAACCTCTACTCTGAATCGCAGCTAAAAATAGCCTGCCAGAAAATAACTCCAATAAAAAATCCATATCTTTATATTATATCAAATTCTACCAGCCGCCGAACCGCCAGAAGTCGAAGAATAATCACTAGCATGGCCAGCCGCCGTCGACAAACCGCTTAGCCCAGACGAAAACGCCACAGCATTGAATGCGCCCCGCCCAACGTACCAATCTGGCGCCTCGCCAACTTGCTCGTAATATTTGCCCATTTGCTTGCTCCAATTTTTCTCTTGCCCAAACAACACAGCGTAAGGCAAAACTCTTTCATATAATTTAACAAGTTGTTTTCCGTCGTTCACGTCAACAACTACTTTTTCCGCACCCTCAGGACTTTGTAGAATATTCAAGCGCTCAGCCTCAGCCACGCCGATATACATTTTCAATCCCTTCAAATATCGCCTCAAGCTCAAACCTTTATCTGTCAATGACCAACCTCTGGACGCGAAAGCAAGTATAATTGACATAACAAGGAACATCGGCGATAAAAGCAAAACGGCCAACACAAGAACTCGCTTAAACCACCCTCTCATTATTCGTTTCACCTCTGGATTTTGCTCACATAAACCATATTTCTCTCTGGCTAGCGTCTCCAGATTCTTATCATCGTCACGCGTTCGCGTCATGTATTTTATATTATTTTGAAGATTTTTCAGATTTAGGCGTTGACCTGGCTTTGGAATAGATGAACTGTCGAACATATCCTGGACAATTTCAATTTCCTCGGCTTTAAGTTCTTGCAAATCTTTAATAATCTCAATCTCGTATTGCGCACCGCTAAACAGCGAAGATTTTTTCACTTCATAAATTTTAATATAATGCCGAACCGCCAGATCTAATAATTGCGCGACCTTCGGCAGACCTTTGACCTTGAATGGATCATCGTATTTTTTCAAAACATATGTCGACATCAAAACGCTGATGTCCTCTGGTGGCAAATATTCCGGTGGAATCGGTTTTAATTCCTTATCTCTGCCAACCAACCGCCTATATCGAATTATTAGAAAAATCACCAAAGGTGTCGCGATTGTATAAGCCAAAATCTGCATCAAATGCCAAATTCCAATCAACTTTTCCATTAGCGTTTCTTGATATCCAGAAAAAGTCCCACTCTTAAATCCAACCGCCACAGTTACACCTTGTCGACGACCCAACTTATCTATTTTCGCAGTAATCTTGTTCTCAATTTCGCTCAAATCGCATTGCGTCGTTGAACCTCGACTGCCGACATAACAAAAAGCTTTCCCTTGCCTTGCCGCAACCAAAGACTCATCAAGCTTCACGGAAATTTGCACATTTTCCATAGGAACACGCCACTCATCGCCGATCACATCCCAATAGAATTCATCACGCCCCGTATTACTGTAATTCTTAGTTACGTCACGCTGTGTAAACTTAATAATATAAGTTTTCTCGCCTTTCACGTAAGTGTTTTTATTGCCAATTCTCAACTCATCGTCATTCCAGGAATATTCAAGCGGCGTACCGTTTTCATCAGTTACAGATTGCAATGAAAAATTCGTCGAGTGATCATCGTACTTCTTAACAAAAACTGGCGCGATTCCCCGATTTTGGTTCGGCGGAAAATTAGCAGTAATTCGCCAAGTAGCTTCCAATTTTGATCGATTATCAGAGTCGCGACTCAACGAATATTCCGCATCAAATTTTGTGATAGTAAAATTATCCGTCGAGCGTGCCGCAAACGCCATTTTGCCAGACCCGGCCAGCAATAGCCCAACAGTTAGTAGACCCAAAAGAAAACGTTTCATGCTTTAATTATAGCAAAATTACAAGTTGACTTGCGGATAAATTGCCCGAGTTGTTTCGTCAATTTCACTCTTAAGCTGCGGAAACGGCACACCTTCACGCGCTGTAACGCCCTCAAAAATCCAGAATACCCTTTCAGAATAACCCCAACCACAAGCCGGCGGCATCCCATATTCCAGCATCTCAACGTAATCGATATCAAGCATCATCGCCTCCTCATCGCCAGCGTCACGCATTTGCTGCTGCTCAAGGAAACGATTCAGCTGGTCAATCGGGTCATTCAACTCAGAGAATCCATTGCCCAATTCCGAACCAGCGATCACCGGCTGAAAACGCTCCACTGTCTCTGGATTTTCCGGATTAGTCTTTGACAACGGACTAATAAACTTCGGCGTATTCACCAACCAAACCGGACCAGCAACATCTTTACGAATATTCTTCCATAATTTATCAATGCTGCGTGGAATAGAGTCGGTTTTTTCGACTTCCAAATTATACTCTTTCAGCTTAGCGGCAACTTCTTCAATTGTCGTGTTATAAACGTCTATTCCGTAATGCTTGCGAATAACTTCAGCATAATCCCAAACTTCCCACTCGCCACTCATATCGACGTTGAATTTGCCCAATTGGAATTGCAGAGTACCAAAAGTCTTCTGAAGCACATCTTTATACATCGACTCCATGAAACGCATTCCCTGCTTCCAGTCCCAGTAAGCCGCGTACCACTCCATAGCAATATGCTCTGGCAAATGCTCGTCCGAGTAATTTTCATTACGAAAACGCGGACCAAGATCATAAACTTTCTCAAATCCAGCACCAATCAGCCGCTTTAATGGCAATTCATGACTAATTCGCAAATAAAACTGCTGATCACCCAGCGCATCCATATGCGTCACAAATGGGTTCGCGTCCGCACCGCCAGTGGTGTGCTCCAAAACAGGAACATTAATCTCAATAAATCCATTACTATTCAAATAATCTCGCGTTGCTTGCCAAAACTTACTTCGGCGAATGAATCGCTCGCGAACTTCAGGATTGACGTTCATATCAACATAGCGTCGGCGCAAGCGCTCTTCCTTATTCTCTAATTTTTCTGGCATTGGCCTTAACGATTTGGTCAACAATCTAAGTTCGCGTACACCAACGGATTTTTCGCCCGTTTGCGTGGTGGTCATCACGCCTTTCGCCTCGATAAAATCGCCCGTGTCCAGCAATTTAAGCTGCTTCATACCAAGCACGCCGCGCGCAGCATCTAATTCCGCCACGTCATCGCGCTGCAGGTAAAGCTGCACGTCGCCAGATTGATCGCGTAATTTGATAAACGCCAATTTGCCAAAACTGCGAATAGACACCACGCGACCCGCAACAACAACTTCCTTACCAGCTAGCTCATCATACTTAGACAAAACCTCAGCACAAGTATGAGTTCGTTCTGATTTTGCTGGATATGGTTCAACGCCTAATTGACGTAATGTTTCCAGTTTTCGTAGTCGTTCATTGCGATAATCTTGAAGTGTAGCCATAACAGAGATAATTATAGCACATTATACGCGGCAGATCTCGCCAGACTTAAGATATCGACTTAATAATGTAGGTAATTTCGGCTTTTGGCGTTTTAATCGTCACTTCGTCGCCGATTTTCTTACCAATCAATTCTTTACCAATTGGCGACTGATCTGAGATTCGTCCAGCCAACGGATCGGCTTCAACTGGTCCAACCACCGTGTACGATACGGTTCTTTCTGGGCATTGCAACTCAACTGTACTGCCCAAACCGACACTTGAGCTGCCGTTGGATTTAATAATTTCGGCGTTCTGCAGAATATCTTCAATTTCCAAAATTCGCGTTTCCACCAAGCCCTGTTCTTCGCGCGCAGCGTCGTATTCCGCGTTTTCGCTCAAGTCGCCAAAGTCTCGCGCTGCCGCAATTTTTTCAGCGATCTCGCCGCGTCGCCCCTTCAACTCTGTCAACTCTTTTTCTAAATCAGCCTTTCCAGCTTCTGTAATTTGATAAGTTTTTTTCATAAAAATTTCCTCCTCTACTGTATGTAGTGGTATTAGTCTTACGATCTACACTAAATATAGTGTTTTTAATTAGTCTTGATTAAGTCTATCTGAGTATATCAATCGCTATTTATTATGTCAATATAATCAGCATTACCGACTCAAGCAAAAATCCATCAATTGCTGATAATCCATTTTTCGCGTTTCGCCAGTTGCTCGTTCTGTCAATTCAAACAAGCCATCACCGTCAATCGCTCGATCGCCAATCGTTATCCGCCACGGCAATCCCATCAACTCAGCATCAGCAAATTTCACGCCTGGACGCTCATCACGATCATCAAGCAGTGTATCGACGCCGCCATTAGCCAGCTCATCATAAAACTTGCCCGCCAATTCCTGTCCTTTTTCACCAATTGCCACAATATGAACCTTAAACGGCGCAATATTTTCCGGCCAAACCAAACCTTTATCGTCAGCGAACTTCTCAACAATCACACCCATAACTCGCGTAATTCCAATGCCATAACTTCCCATATAAGCGTATCGCTCTTTACCTTCGCCATCAGTAAATACCAACTTCATTTCTTCGGATTTCTGCGTTCCGAAATTAAAGATATTGCCAACTTCGGCAGTTTTCACTTTTTCCAATTCACTACGATCGACGCCAAGCTCCTCAATTGCCTCGTCCAAAACTTCTTCATTAACAGCGATATTTTTACCGCGATGCAAATAAATATAATCCTCACCAGCATCGCAAATCGTCTGAAACTCATGACTAAACTTCGTAAAAGCGCCGCCAGAAGCAAACGTCACGTACGTTTCGTCGCCAATCCCAAATCGGTCATAACAACGCTTATACGCCTCAATGACTGAATTGTAATAACTATCCAAACTCTCTTTACTATCGTGAACCGAATACATATCCTTCATCACAAATTCACGACCACGCATAATTCCACTCTTAGCGCGAAGTTCATTTCGCAATTTATTCTGGAATTGATAAACGCTAATTGGCAAATCTTTGTAGCTCTTTAAGTAATTGCGAAGAAGATCAACAATCGGCTCCTCGTGCGTCCAGCCAAAACCAATATCCGTGCCGTCTTGCAGCTTAGACTTAAACCAAACGTCGACCAATTCATCGCTCCAGCGACCAGTTTCTTGCCACAATTCCTTTCGTTGCAAAGTACTCATCACCAATTCCTGGCTATTGACCTTGTCCATTTCTTCGCGAACAATTTGCTTAATATTCTCAAGAACCTTCAAACCCAACGGCAAAAACGAATAAACGCCAGCCATCGTTTTATGTACGTAGCCAGCACGAATCAAAAGCTGAGCATTTCGCGCAACCTCGCCAGCTGGCGCCTGTTTCAAGGTTCTAGTAAAAAGTTGTGTCATTCGCATATTTTTCTCCTTTACATAAATATAAATGGCAATAACGATTCTGTCTGATTAATTGCGCCCGTATTGACAAACAAGAAATAAAAAGCAATTCCGTTTTTCGCCATATGCATCATAATCGGCACCCAAATTGCGCCAGTGTATTCCCTGGTCGCACACATCACCAGGCTTAAAGTAAATGTATCAATTGCCACCGCCCATTGCAATGGTGAATCTGGACCAACCCAAAGATGCGCCGCGCCAAATGCTATGCTTGTTATGATAATTGATAGCCAAATCGAGAAAGAATTGCGCAACTTACCGTAAAGATATCCGCGATACAAAAGCTCCTCAACAATCGGCGCCAGTACCACCAGCACAACAAATGCCATGATAAATTGCCAATGAGTCGCCAACATACTCTGGCTGAATGGTATGGCTTGCTTTTGTTGTATGTCCACCGAGAAAACAACTCTGGCAATGCTCATTGTAACCATTGTTAGTAAAAAGTACGCCACAAAAGCAAACGGAGAAATGAATATTTCCAAAAACGTTGGCCAGTCATTCACGCCCAAATTGCTCAAAGTTGTTCGGCGCTTCTTAACGAAAAACGGCACACCAATCACGACAATTAGTGACAAAATATATACAACAACCGAAAGCACCGTGTTAAAAATAACTGGATTCACAGAATTGAGAGGTACTCCGATTTTTATCAAAGCACCGACCGCCAATGAAACAATAACTTCCACCGCCAAAAACACGCCATAAACCCAAATAGGAAGCGCCAACAGTAGCCACCATTTGCGACATTTCAACTTCTTAGAACAATTTACCAACATCGCTAATTGTCACCAAAATCGTTAATATTAATAAAATTAACATACCAGTCGCCTGAATATTTTCTTCGCGTTCTTTCGTCAGATCTTTCTTAAATAGACGGAAAATTGTCATCGTGAACCAACGGCCGCCGTCAAGCGCTGGAATTGGTAAAATGTTCATCACCGCCAGCGTCAGAGAGATTAACGCCGCCACGAAAATGATATATTCGATTCCAGAACTGACAACTGAGGGGAATAATACACCCAGTATGCCAATTGGTCCCGCTACACTTCCGCTAACGGAGGCCAAATCAGCTCGTGCAGATTCTTTTGATTCTGCGGAACCGAATATTTGCCCGATTGATCCGTGCACGGTTTTTACCAATAACACACCAACACCTTTAATCGTTTCGTATGACAATTGCCCAGTAGTCGCCACACCCACAATAGGCGCCGACCATGTGCTATACATTTTCTCCGTCTGCCCCGGAACAACACCCAAATATCCGCCATTTTTCACTGCCTTTTCATCATTCAGCTGGACGTCAACAGCCGACTCTTTACCGTCACGCTTGTACTTGACGTTGATTTTTTTGCCAGCATTCTCTTTCGTTACAATTGGCAACTTTCCCGCCTCTGTAAGCGACTGACCGTTTGTCTCAATCAGTTCGTCATTAACCTTAAGTCCAGCTTTATCGGCAGGCGAACCTGACGTAACTTTCGCTATCGCCACCGGCGAACGCCTAACCTCTGTATCAAATGGCAATTGGACTTGGTTCGACAGGATTCTCGGCATGCCAATTATCGCAAGAATCGTGAACAAAACAATCGCAGTCATCCAGTTCATCACGACGCCAGCCAGCAAGATCTTCGTCTTCGCCCAAAACGTCGAACCGCCATAGGTACCCTCGCCTTTTGCGGAATCATATTCACCTTTCAATCTAACAAATCCACCAAGCGGCAACCAATTCAGGCTAAACGTTACGTTTTCACCCAAGAAGCTTCGCTTTACCTTCCATTTTTTTGCGGCAGGCGGAAACCCGATTCCGAATTCCTCAACCTTGACGCCGTTTCTCTTAGCGACAATAGCATGACCTAATTCATGCAAAACCACCAATAAAATGAGAACAAATAGCCCTAAAAGTATTCCCCAAATAATCATTTTCCAAACCGCCTATTCCGATTAGCATATTCCTCTAAAATCACCGACACGTCGTCCACCGTCATGTCTGGCCAATTCTTCTCAATAAACATCAATTCGCTGTACGCCGAGCGCCACAACATAAAGTTGCTGAGCCGCTGCTCACTAGAAGTTCTAACAATCAAATCGCACGGCGGTACCTCTGGCGCGTATATATTTTCAGCAATCAACTCAGGTGTAATTTCCTCAGTAGAAATTCCAGATTGAACAATTTTTTTAACCGCATCGGCAATCTCCAAATGTCCGCCATAGTTCAAGCATAAGACCAATTCTCCGTTTTTCAGATCAGCAGTTTTCTCCTCAGCCTCGTCAATCGCTTTGATCAATTGATCCGACAGACCTTCCCTGGACCCAACAACCCTCAAGCGAACCTCGTTTTCAATAAATATCGGAAGATCAGCCTTCAGTATGTTCAATAACAATTTCATCAAATGTCGGACTTCTTCCTCTGACCGTTTCCAGTTTTCCGTACTAAAAACGTAAGCACTCGCGTATTTCACGCCTCGATGAAGAACCCCTAGCGCCACGTCTTTTAGCGCGTTATATCCCGCCAGATGTCCTTCGTATGTCGGCAAGCCATGCTGCTTTGCCCACCGCCGATTTCCATCAACAATAAACCCGATATGCCGCGGCAAATTAGCATTTTCACTCATTATCTGCCCTCCATTCATCAATTAATTTCACGTCTTGAATATCTTTTTCGCGACTGCGCCATTTTTTCCATCGAGATAAAAACTCCAAATTGACGAACCTTACGCCATCATATTCCACCGCGTAATCAAGCAAATCATCATAGCCAACAGCCTGCCCATCAAAAACCCAGCCATCCCAAACTTCAGCCGAACCATCATCTTTTACAAAATAAAAACGCTGATTGTCGTCGAACTTTTTAATCCAATCGCCACTTTCCTCAGAGAGATTTTTCATCAAATCAGGACTCGCCGCAAGATCAATATCACTAGCTGGACGAATCCCCAATTGATCCAAAATCCCGCTACCAATAACAATAATTTGATCCAACGGCAAATTCAACGCCTTCACTTTGTCGGCAAAAGTTTCACTCATTAAACGGTTAAGACGTCCTTTTCCTTCGCCTTAAACGCCTCGTCAATTTGCGTCTGCATCTTACTCATTAAGCCGTCAATTTCTTTCTCTACACGCTTCAAATCGTCTTCGCTCAGCTCTTTATTATCCTTCATTCGCTTAGCGTCTTTAAGAGCGTCTTGGCGAATATTACGCATCGCAATTCGAGCCTCCTCAACCTTCTCGCTAACCTGTTTCACTAGTTGGTGGCGGCGCTCTTCAGTCAAAGCTGGAACTGGAACGCGAACCACTCGCCCATCGTCAGATGGATTAAAGCCCAGACTTTGATTGTCGCGAATTGCAGAAGAAATTGCTGTAATATTACTCGGGTCAAATGGCGTAACCAACAACATTTGTGCCTCTGGAGCGGTTACGTTTGCAACCTGATTAAGCGGCATTTTTGTGCCGTAAGCTTCAACTATAACACCGTCAAGCATTCCAGCGTGCGCCCTACCCGTTCGCACCTTCTTCAATTCATCTTGAAAAAAGCTAAACGCTGCATTCATTTTTTCTTCATAAGGGTTTGTGTCGAACATATTTCCTCCAATTTATCTATCCGTTATTATATCAAACTTCAAGCGTCTTGTCTGCTAATTTTGCCTCGCGCCCCGTGCTATAATAACAGAGTGATTTCTAAGATTAAGCTATACAATTTCCGGTCTTATCATCTACACGAAGCGACTTTTAGCAATTCTGGTACGGTAATCGTTGGACCAAATGGCACTGGCAAGACGAATCTGCTCGAGGCGGTTTATGTGGCGCTACGCGGCAGTAGTTTTCGTGGCAGTCTTGGCGATTGTATGATGTTGAACGCTCCGCAAACAATTGTTCATCTGGAGGGCGATTTCGGCGAGCGACGCATTAAGCTAGACTCAATTTCCGGAAAAATCAACAAAGAATTCATCATCAACGACGCCAAATCAAAGGCTTTAACCAGGAAAAATCGTCTGCCCGTCGTTTTGTTTGAGCCAAGCGAGCTAAGATTAATTTCCTCTTCACCGTCCCGACGACGCGATTTTCTGGATGGCTTAATTGCCCGACTTGACCCCAAATACGACACGGATTTAAGAGCTTTCAATCGCACTCTTTTACAGCGCAACGAGCTCTTAAAATCCCACCAAGAAGACTCATCAATTTGGCGCGACAACCTGTTTGCTTGGGATATAAAATTTGTCCAATACGCAACCAACATTGCCCAAAAACGAGCCAAATTTCTCCAGATAAACGAGCCTCGCATAAAAAATTTATACGAATCTTTGGCGGGAAAAAACACACAATTATCCATTGAATACGGCGCTATTGTACCTCTGGAAAATTACGACCAAGCCCTACTCAATCGCTTAGGAAAATCCCGCGAATATGAAATGGCTACAGGCTTCACTTCTGCCGGCCCGCACCGCGAAGATTTCACAATTTTTCTCCATAATCAGCCCGCCATTAAAGTTGCTTCACGTGGCGAAATGCGAACCATTATGCTGGCGTTCAAATTATTAGAACTAGAACTTCAAACAGAAGTCAGCCAATCTCGACCGCTAATTCTACTGGACGACGTTTTTTCTGAATTAGACGCCACACGTGAAAAACTCCTTCAGGAAACCATTCAAAATCACCAATTCATCGTCACCACGACAGATGCGCGCCATCAAAAAGACGGCTGCTCAATAATCTCCACAAAATAAAAAATCGACCGCATTGCTACGGCCGACTTCTTCTCTGCGTGAAAATCTATTCGCTTACACCCAGCTCAATTCGCTTGAATTGACGAATAACGATGTTCTCACCTAATTTCGCAATTGCTTCCTTAATGTGTTGCTCAACAGTCTTAGAATCGTCCAAGATGTACGCCTGGCTCATAAGAACCTGCTCAGCAAAATGCTTCTTCAATTGACCTTCAACGATCTTTTCGCGCATTTCTTCAGGCTTGCTTGCCAAAGATTCGCTCGCCATAAGCTCAGCTTTAACGCGCTCCATTTCCTCTGCTGGAATGTCAGCTTCAGAAACATACTTTGGGCTCATCGCTGCAATTTGCATAGCAACTTCGTGTGCCAATGTCTTAAAGTCGTCAAGTCGAGCCACGAAGTCAGTCTCACAGTTTACCTCAACGATAACGCCGATTCGGCCAGAGTGAACATAGCTTTCGATCAAACCTTCACGAGCTTCGCGGTCACCCTTCTTTTCGGCTTTCGTCAAGCCTTTTTTGCGCATAGCTTCCAAGGCTTTATCGAAATCGCCCTCAGCTTCAACCAGAGCTTTTTTAGCGTCAGTCAAGCCTACGCCGGTCAATTCACGCAATTTTTTAATATCGTCAACAGAAACACCCATCCTATTTCTCCTCTTTTTTAGCTGGTTTTTCTTCAGCCTTTACGCTACCTGCACCTTCAGCAACAGCCGCGGTAAAGTAGTCTAATAGCAATTGAATACCCTTAACAGCGTCGTCATTACCTGGAATTACGTAATCAATTCCTGTTGGATTAACGTTGGTGTCAACAATCGCAAATACTGGCACGCCTAAAGTTTGAGCCTCGCGAACTGCATTTGCGTCGGTCAATGCGTCGACCACAACAACAGCGCCTGGCTTGCCCATCAAATCCTTGATGCCGCCATATTTCATATTCAAGCTGTCGATTTCCTCTTGGAAGCGCTGTACTTCAAGCTTATTGTAACGCTTTTCCAAGTCACCTGAAGCCATTCGCTTTTCAAGATTCTTCAGCTTCTTAATTTGCTGAGCAATGGTTGAACCGTTAGTCAGCATACCACCAATCCAGCGCTCAACTACGTATGGCTGGTTAATCTTTTCAGCTGCTTCACGAACAACGTCTTTGGCTTGTTTTTTAGTACCAACGAACAAAACCTTACGGCCTGATGCTGCGATTTTTGTCAATTCTGGCAAAGCCTTGTCCAAAGCTTCAACAGTCTTAGTCAAGTCAATAATGTGACTATCCTGACGCTTACTGTGAATATATGGCGCCATCTTTGGGTGCCAGCGGCTGGTTTTGTGTCCAAAATGAACACCTGACTCCAGCAAAGCCTTAATGTCTACCTTTACAGACATTCTCTTCTCCTTTTGCCTCATCCGCCCACGATTTGGAGTGTGAAACGGACTGTGTCATTAAAATTAGTTACTTGGCAATTATACCACTATTCTTCATCAGGAGCAACTACCTCTCGACGCGACGCTATGAACTTTTCCATCTCTTGATCAAGCTCAATTGCTTCATTACTTGAAGAAGAAAGCTTCCGAATACTAAAATTCTCTCTTCCTTTCTCTACAACCTCAAGATAAGTAATTGTATCATCATGTACAAGAGCGGCATATGTACAGTTCTTTCTCCATGCCAAATCTTTTGCAGTCATATCTGGCGCCGGCTCATCAATTAAGTTCGCCGACAGCTTAGACAATAAAATCGAGCCTACTTTTGCTCCGGTTTCTCTAGTAGAAGTAGCCTTCTCGTAGATATCAAATGCCACAACTGAAGTGTGCACCTCCATCGGTATAGCATTAGAAGAATCGACAACACTCTCATGAGGATTAAACAGCTTCGCGCTAATAATATAACTACTTAAAAATTTAGGAGATATACCTATATCAAAAGCCAAACCAAGCATACGATCAAGATCTGATAATGTATCTTTACGTCCAACCGCATCTATCTCATTATCTTCATAGCCGTCAGGCTGATTCAGTATCTCGCTGACAACCTGTATCTTTCTTTTTTCTTCACTGCGCCGAAACGCCTCATTCGCCAAGCTGTCTAAATTATGATTGCTCCAAAGTGTAGGTTGCCTTCCCTTGTCCATATTATATAACTCCTTAATTTTCCTAATTATCAGAACCAGTTATACTCTCTCTCTCTCTCTTGATTTGTCAAGTATTTCATCATATTTTTGACAATTTGCAAACGACATAATTACAATGTACATTCGTATTGCTAGTGATATTTGCATTACTCCGTTTTTTCTGTTAAAATACCAAGGTTATGAAAAGCAGTATTCACCCACAGAACTATCGCCCTGTCGTATTTAGCGACGAACAAGCGGGCTTCGCGTTCTTGACTCAGTCAACAGCGCAAACAACCGAAACTATCAAATGGGAAGACGGCAACGAATACCCATTAGTTAAGGTTCACATTTCATCAGCTTCACACCCATTCTTTACTGGTGAAGAAAAGATTATCGACACCGAAGGTCGCGTTGATCGCTTTAAGGCTCGTCAAGCAGCCGCTGAAGCTCGCCGAGCAGCTTTGGCAAACAAAGCAAAGAAAGCTAACGCTAAAAAAGCAGCTAAAACTGATTCTCCAGAATCAGACAAAAAGACTAAATAATCTGACAAATTAGTCCAACAATTCAAAAAACCGCTCAATCAATGGGCGGTTTTATTTTACACTATTTCAATCTGACAACGCTTATCCCGCGACACAATATTTCACGGTCTCCCCGCATCTTTGCGGCACATAAACGGTGAGCGCCGTCACCTTGCAAAGCCAAAAATACTCCGCCATCAGAATCCACAACAACGTCTACACTGCGTATTGGAGGGCTAGTTTTCGGATTCATTCCTGCGTACTGTCTAATAATATCGCGGCTACTTTTCCCACCTTTCGATTCTGACACTCACCCTTATCGCCAATCTTTAATCATCGGCGCAGTCACAAATAATTCAACTGGCAACGGAATATCAGATCCCGGAATCGCTCTCGTGTCAGGCCACTCACCCTCATATATAGATATTTTCGTTTCACTGGCAATATTATCTTTAATTGATTCATTTAAATCGCGTAGTGAAACTGGCTTCTCTATTGGATGAGCGTCAATCTTAAACAAACTCTTCACAATCAAATCAACTCTCGGATCGTTTGCTGGCATAGTCTCTGGAAGGTCTTCAATACACTGCACCAGTTCAGACGACTTTCCAACGTCGAAAAGCGCCAACTTATCAGCATTTTCGTAAACCAAATCACGCGAATCAACCTTGCATTCTTTCATTGTCACTATATAATACAATACTGAGAAATATTTGTCAATGTATGATATAATTTTATAGATATGGCGAAGATTTCTTTAGATATGGATTCTCTGAAAAATGAACGAGCTGATTTAAGCAATTTTTTAGCGCAACCTGATGCCTACAGCTCACCAGATTTTACAGTAAAAAACAAACGATTTTCAGAATTAGAAACGCTTATTTCCAAGGGTGAAGAGCGAGAAAACCTGGAAAAAAACTTAGTAGAAGCCAAAAAGTTAGCCAACGAAGGCGGCGAATTGGCTGCCCTGGCGAAACTTGAAATTACCGAAACCGAAGCTCGATTGACCGAATTAGAAGAAGAATTATTCATCCTGCTTACCCCGAAAGACCCCAATGATGAGAAAAATATCATCATGGAAATCCGCGCTGGTGCGGGTGGCGATGAGGCGTCGTTGTTTGCGGCGGAACTATACCGCATGTATTTACGTTGGTGCGAATCTAACGGCTATAAAATAGAACTAATTAGCGAATCGGCCAACGATTCTGGCGGCTATAAAGAAGTTATCTTCATGATCAAGGGCGACGCGCCATACTCTAAATTGAAGTTCGAAGGTGGCGTACACCGAGTTCAGCGAGTTCCAGTCACCGAAAGCCAAGGTCGCGTCCATACTTCAACCGTAACGGTGGCGGTTTTGCCAGAAGCAGAAGAGGCTGACATTGAGATAAATCCAAACGATTTGCGAGTTGACATTTACCGCTCCAGCGGACACGGCGGACAGAGCGTGAACACCACAGACTCAGCAGTGCGAATCACCCACTTGCCGACTGGAATGATAGTTACAAACCAAGACGAAAAATCGCAAATTAAAAACCGTGAAAAAGCCATGAGCGTGCTTCGTTCGCGATTGTTACAGATGAAAATTGACGAGGAAAACGCCAAGTTAAGTGCCGAGCGACGCTCGTTGGTTGGAACTGGTGACCGCTCGGAAAAAATCCGAACGTACAACTTCCCGCAAGACCGAATCACCGACCACCGTATTCACTACAGCCGCAGCAATATCCCCGCTGCAATGAACGGGGATATCGATGATTTGATTGAAAATCTACAGAGATATGAGCGCGAACTGAAAGCTCAGAATGCTAGTAATTAGTACAGCTTACACGGCTCAGCAGATTCCAATAGTTTTGCCAACTTACTTATCTCTTCCACACCGACCGGTTGACGATTTAGTCCCATTTGTTGCTCTAATTTACAATTCTCTATTAGATTATTGGTTTTACGCATAGCTCTAACTGCACACTCATATATATCATCATCACTCATCATACTCATATCAATTTTGTCATCATCTTCTTCCATTGAAGAGAAGGGTGTATTGTCATCATACCTTAAAACAAAGTCATCCTCTATATAATATCGATGATACCCTCCTACACCCCTTTCTACGAATGTAATTTCTCGAGACTTAGTGCCATTATCTAGAGATCCTGAATATACACCGATAGACACCACAGAACCATCTTTCTGAGGAATTTCTAATGAGACTTCCGATTGTATCCTATCTGAAAATATTATGTCGTGATCGTGAGTTTTCGCGTCTCCCGCAAATCTAAGCAATGTCGACTGAACCAGACCATCAAATTCCTTTGCCGCCCGCAACTTTTCTTTGTCTGGCAGTTCAGGATCAAATCCTCCTGTTGCAAACTCCATTTGCTTTGCGGCTTCGCTACTGTGCGTATTATTTGGCAATTCCATTATATATTCATTCCTTTCGCTAATGATACGAAGCCTATAATACTCTCTCTCTTGATTTGTCAATACTTTTTACCATTTTTCTCAGTTTTTGCAAGCGTTTTACTTTTTACATTCCATAGATATATGTTATAATTAGCAACATGATTATCTCTGAATGGCTAAAAATTGCCACAAAATCCTTAAAAACAGCAAACATCCCGTCCGCCAGATTAGACGCCGAATTGATATTAGCCAACACTTTACGAAAAAACCGCACTTACCTACACGCTCATCTGGACGAAGAAATTGACCCCAGAAGATTTGACATCGCAAATGCCAGACTAGACCTAAGATTAGACCGCGTACCAATCGCCTACATTCTAGGCTATAAAGAATTTTACGGGCGTAGATTTACCGTATCTCCTTCCGTTTTAATTCCCCGCCCTGAATCCGAAGATTTAATTTCATTGTTTTTAGAGCTGACCGCCAGTGAAATTGCCGAAAAAGTTTTAATTGACGTTGGTACAGGATCTGGCTGTCTGGGAATTACTGCCAAATTAGAGAGGAGTAACTTGTCGGTAATTTTATCCGATATCAGCAAACCAGCCTTAAATATTGCGGAAAAAAATGCGAATGCCTTAAATGCGGACGTCCATATTCAACGGCAATCATTACTTAATGGCCAGCTTCGACCCGTTGACTATGTATTTGCCAATTTGCCTTACGTTGACAAAAATTGGGACGTATCTCCAGAACTTCAATACGAACCAGAAATTGCGCTTTTCGCCGAAGATGAAGGATTGAAATTGATATTGCAATTGATCTCACAAGCACCACGGTGTCTCACTTCAGAAGGCTTATTGTTTATCGAGGCAGACCCCCAGCAGCACAATAGAATAATTGACGAAGCCGTGAAAAATGGTTTTGTAAAAGAGAGAGTTCTCAATTACATCCTGGTCCTGCGTTTCACTGGCGCTAAAGATTAAATTACTACAGAATTTAAGAACACTAACATCACTAAAATAATTCCGATTGTAAGAATTACTGGAGCGGATATGTCTGAAAATCGAATAGCTTTGTGCTTGTTGTAAGATTGGTAAGCTTTACTGGCGACAAGCGAGAATAGCAATAAGATTATTGTAACCTGTGAAACGCCGCCAAATAACGACTTTCCGTAACTGTAAGTCCAATAGTACGACAGCCAACCCAGTTCAGCAAAGACAAGTCCCCAGATTGCCGAAAGTAAAACCGTTTGTTCTTCGTCATAACTGTGCAAGAAATGACGCGCAGAACTATAGCCGATCAAGAACATCAGAACAACAACTACAGAAACTGACCACTCGTACGATACCACCATAAGCGCAGTTACGCCGACAAAAATAGCGATCAACGACTGCATAGCAACCTGCCAGCGCTTAGACATCGGCTTAATCACAACTAGCCAAATCGCATATAATATTGCCAATGCTACGCGGAAATAAAACACTGACGTAGGTAGATACATCAGACCAACAACGCCAATTCCGACCGTTAAGTCAACTAAATTAGCCTGAATGTTTGCCCACCAAAAACGCGGACGAACGGCAATTATGCGCCATTTACTCAGTACAACAAGTGCTAATGCTGGAAACGGGGTCTGAAATGCTTGAGCAATAACGAGCAATGCAGCCGCCAAGCCAATATTTAAGACATAGTAAACTAACTCGCTCCAAAACGTTCTTCGTTTAACAGTTTTCAGTAACTCCATAACTTACTCTATTATACCAAATTATGAGCCAGTTCCCACAACAACGATGAATTGTGCGTCAACATTCAAATTATACTTCGAGGAATCTGACGAAACCGAACCGTACAACTCCTTAAATTTATCTTTCGTGGCAGTTTTTTCTTTACCAGCTGGCAATTGATAAACTTGAGTCTTCCCTGGCTTTTCATTACCTGGAGCATTGCCGACATGAACAACTTTCATTCCTAATTCTGTCAATTTGTCCGCTTCTTTCTGTGCTGCACCAGCCACGCCAGAACCATTCAAGACGGCAACTGTAGCTTTTTCCTTAGACAATGGCGTTGCGTAAATCTCAGACTTTATATAAGCGCGAATGTCATCATAATCATATAATCCCGCAGCTGGCTGGACTATGCTTGCGCCACCCGCCGTGCCAGTAGTCATAAGTACATTGCCTTCCTCCACAAAACTCAACCTGTGAATATCAGATTCTTTTATCTCTGAGCCAAGGTTCATAATTGTGCGAATTTCTTTCGTGTCGATGTTTGTGCGCAAGTTCTTACCCATGGCATCCATCAGAGACGTCACCTTACCAAAGTCAGTCAACGTTCCCGTGGAAGTAGCTTTGTTTTTCAGTGCCATCATAACCAATTGCTGGTTTTTCTCTCGGTCAAAGTTAGATTGTTCCAATCCGTAAGTTGGCGCCACCAAACCACGCGCTCGAGAGAACCACATCGCCTTTTCGCCGTCCATTTCATGTTTGCCGTTAGTCAATTGCATATAGTGACCTGTTGGACATCGTTCGCGACGTTGCTGATAATTCAACTCCTTCGCCCGACACATCCAGTCCATACTTGGATCAAGAATTCCTCGTGGATCACGACTCTGTACGTCAACGGTAACTCCGCCGACCGCATTGACAGCATCACGAATCACCGCAGTATTAATATGCGCGACGTACTGAATATCCATGCCGAATATATCGCCGATGAATTTCTTAGTTTTATCCATCCGTTCGGCTTCTGCCTGCGCGCTATCTCCGTTATTCACACAGCCAAAATATTCATTGATTTTACCAGCATAGCCAGAATTACACGCCATGCCAAATTTTACATACAAGTCACGCGGAATGCTAAACATATACGCGTCCTTCTTTGTCTGATTGACACTAAGAATCATCATCGAGTCGGTCAATGTCGCACCTGGATGATCCGGATCGTCATCTGTTGTACCTAAAATCAGCACATTACTTCGACCATAAGCATCCTCTTTCAGCTTCTGCTGCGAAAACAACCCTAAGATTCCGCCGTTATGGAACACCGAGTTCATCGTCTGCCATAATTTTAACAGCAGCCAGCCCGCCACAATTGCAATAATAATTCCGATAATCGCAAGAATAATCCTGGTAATTAACTTTTTCTTACGCTTCTGTTTGCGCTCCTGCCGATGAGAAGGCTTGGTGTTTTCATCAATTGCCGCCAACGATTCGCTAATATTCTGCTTTAATTTATTAGCAGAAGTTGGTTGCTGAATATTCCTTGTCGCATTATTCGACACTTGTGGACTATCTTCGTTACTACGAGGATGCCCGAGCGTAGTCGTTTTTTTGCTAGTAATTTCCCCCAACGAAGTTCGCTGTGGTCGCTTGGCGACAAATCCGTCCATCGACTGTTTGCGTGGTTTCATATCTATTGATTATAACACACAAAACGCTTATAATTGAAACAATGGACGCTACTTTTATGGATCGTCATCCAAAATTACAAGATGGCCTGGGAATGGTCATTTTCGTTGTTGGCGTGGTGATCGGTACACTTTTATTGAACACTTTTGTATTTCAAACTTTCAATGTTGAAGGCGCCAGTATGGAAACGACGATGTACACCGGCGATCGTCTGATCGTCAATCGATTGCCTGTCACTGGTTCAAAATTGCAGAATAAAAATTACATCCCAAAGCGCGGACAAGTAATTGTGTTTAAGAATCCGAATTTTAACGCCTCGACAGGTAAAGACGAATATATTGTTAAGCGTGTAATTGCCTTTGCTGGTGAGCGAGTTACTGTGAAAAACGGCACCGTAACTGTTTACAATACGGAAAACCCTGACGGATTTAACCCTGATACCTCAGTCAATAAAAATGAGCCAGGACAGCCTACCTCTGGAGATGTCGATACGACCGTACCAGAAGGCACGATATTCGTTATGGGCGATCACCGCCAAGGAAGCTATTCTTGCGACTCTCGAAACTGCATGGGACCAATCCCCCTTTATGACATCGTTGGGCCAGTTAGCCTACGAATATTCCCGTTCAATAAAATTCGCTCGTTCTAATAAAAATTACTTTTCGAGCAATTCTCTTATTCGTTCAAATTCAAGATTATCCTTAAACTTGATACTAATCTGACCAGCTCCACGGCCGTTTGTACGGATTTTTACCCCCGTTCCAAATCGCTTTGAAAGGCTTTCAATAGCATCTGCATGAGGCATATCTGCTGGGCGGCGTTTGTTCTCGACTGGACTAGCCTTCGCTTGCTTCCACAAAGTAACAACTTGTTCAATCCGTCGCGCTGACCACTCCTCGCGAATAGCTCGCTCCATAATATCTTCCGCGGCGTCATCAGGTAGACCGATTAGAGGTCTTGCCTGACCTTCATTTAATCGCCCCTCAAACAACGCCTGCTGCACAGACTTCGGCAATTTCAACAACCTCAACGTATTGCTGACCGCGCTTATAGATTTGCCACCCAAACGCTTGCCAATTTCCTCCAGCGTCATATTGAATTGGTCGCGCAATTTTTGATAAGCGGTCGCAGTTTCAAGCGCATTCAAATCATGTCGTTGCAAGTTTTCAATCAAAGAGATCTCCAGGCGATTTTGGTCGCTCATACTCCTGACAATACATGGCACCTCTGTTAAATTCGCCCTATTCGCCGCACGCCAACGTCGCTCGCCCGCCACGATCAGATATTTATCACCTTTTGGCGTCACAACAATTGGCTGAACCACACCATGCTCGCGCACCGATTCCGTCAACTCGTTCAAAGCGTTCTCATCAAAAAAGCGACGCGGCTGATCTGGATCTGGAACAACTTGATCAATAGCAATGTCTCTCAGATGAGAAACTTTCACGTCCTGTTGTGCTGTCGGGTCGAACGTTTCATCGATCAAATTGGTTGGAATTAACGACCCAAAACCTCTACCTAAACCTTTTTTCATCGTTCCACCCTCTCTATAATTTCTTTCGTTAGCGCCTTATAGGCCCGAGAGCCTTTTGAAAAACGATCATACGCCCCAACTGGCGCGCCATGGCTAGGAGCTTCAGCCAAGCGAATATTTCGCGGAATGCTATTCTTAAAAATCTTATCTGGAAAATACTTTTTAACCTCAGCATGAACTTGCCCAGATAATGTAGTCCTGGAGTCCATCATCGTCAATAAAACGCCCAATAATTCCAGAGGTGGGTTAAGCCCCTTCTTTATCAATTTCATACTTTCCAAAAGCTGCCCCAACCCTTCCAGAGCATAAAATTCCGCCTGAACTGGAAGCAATACGTAATTAGCGGCAATCATACCGTTGACCGTCAACAAGCTCAAGCTCGGCGGACTGTCAATAATAATATAGTCGTAATCCGTCGCCTTTTGCAAAGCCTCTCGCAAGCGAACAAACCTTCCCTGTGCCTGCGCCAATTCCACTTCCGTATTCGCCAAATGAGGTGTAGCTGGAGCGATTGATAAGTTTTTATATTCCGTTGGCAATATGATATTCGCCAGGTCAATTTGTCGCATAATCACCTCTGATATTGTTGCGCCCAAATTCTGTTTATCTATTCCAAGTCCACTAGTAGCATTGCCCTGCGGATCAAAATCCACCAATAATGTTTTCTTGCCAGCTTTTGCCAAAAAATATGCTACGTTAATTGACGTCGTTGTTTTACCGACGCCACCTTTTTGATTTGTCACCGCAATGATTTTTGTCATTCGTTCCCCTTTTTACCTGCCTTAATTATAGCATGAGCAGAACATAAATAACAGACATCAAAAACCGCTTCCTTTACGAAAGCGGCCCTTTAGATTATTTGATTGACGTAATTTCAATCTTCGTGTACTTCTGGCGATGACCAGTTTCCTTGTGTACACGCTTCTTACTCTTGTAGCGGATAACACGAAGCTTGTCGCCCTTAACTTCCGCTTCTACGACCTTAGCCTTAACACTAGAGCCTTTTACAGTTGGCGTACCAACCTTGATTTTATCACCATCAATCACTAAAAGTGCGTCGAGAGTGAGTTCTTTTGTTCCTTCAGGGAGGAGATCCACCAAGAGGGACTCTTTTTCGCTGACAAGATATTGTTTGCCAGAGATTTTTACGACTGCTTTCATTTCGTTCCTTAATTATTATGAATTAACTCTAATAATTCTATCAAAAACTAGCAATAAAATCAAGTACAGTTAGCAAGTAGCGTTTTTCGCCATAGCGTTATTCGCCTTCAGCCAACCGCTCGGTGAGCCGCATTCCATATATTCACCCTTAGCTTCGCCAACAACAATCACACCGCCGCTATCGATGTACGCATTAATCGCGTCCGTTAGTTCAAACTCACCTCTCTTAGGGTTTGCCGGCAAAGTTCGCGCCAACTCGAAAATCTCTTTGTTCAAGACGTAAAAACTTGAATTACTGAGGTTACTTGGAGCTTCTTCCAATTTTGGCTTTTCAATTATTCGCACAAAATTGCCCTGATTGTCAGTTTCAATAATCCCTGTTTGCGGAATAAATTCCTCTTCGACAGGATTACCCAATAGCCCAGCCGACAATCCACGCGATTCCACCAACTCCGCCAAATCTGCCGCGTTTGAACCGCCGTCGCCACGCCAAAAGAATTGATCGCCCATAATCACAAAGGCCGACTCGCCCTGTTCAATAAATTCACTCGCCAGACCAACTGGAATGCTTGTGCCATAACCACCAGTTCCCGGCTGAGTTAAAAAATGTATTCGGACGTCGCGAAGTGGAGCCACCAGAGGTAATTTATCTTCTTTTCCCGCACGGCGCAGATAATCGTTCAATTGAATATTCGACCGATAATAGCTCTGCACCTGTGTACTCTGCTCGCCAACTACGAAGTAAATATCCTTTACGCCCGCTCGCACAACGTCTTGCACGATATAATCAATCACTGGACGAGTACCGACCGGCAACATACATTTTTCAATAGATTTGGTAATCGGCAACATTCGCGTGCCCCAACCGGCGACCGGAATAATGGCTTTAGTAATCATAGAACCTCCTACATTTTCAGCTCTTTGTGAGCTCTTCTTAAAATCTCCAACATTTCCGCATAGCGTTTTTCATCAGAAGAAACCCGGGCATATAGAATAACTATATTGTCCATCACTTCAATGTTAGCTTTTATATTCTGGTCATACAGCCACGCCATAAAACTCGGATTTAATAACTCAAAGCTCGCCGCCTGATCTTCGTTTGTGGCAAAAATAGTATAGCGTTTATTAAAATCACCCCACTCCATTTTGACTTTTTTGTAGCCAAACGGAGCTATCACGCGCTTCCTAAAAATGCTATTATCATCCCTGTCGACCAAAATTCCACCGTAAGATTTGGGTAGCATAATCTGACCGATAAGATAGTTAACCTCATCTTTGTTTTTACCCTCATCTGTAAAGCCATTGCCGTTTTTAAGCACACAAGTATAAAGCTGAACAAGAATGCCACCATCCCAAATACCAATAACGTGGTTATTCACGTCAGCAGAGTTAAAATAGCGCGGCAAAAATAAGTTACCACCCTTCGGAAGAAGTAGCCTACCCCAATCCAGGCTAAAATACATGCCGTTGTCCTTAGCAAACTTATTCAGCGAGCCAACTAATGTATTAATGTCCTCAGTTGGCTGATTTATACCATCTAATTTCCATTCATTGCCTTCACGAACAAAGTTCCACTTCTCCGCAAACTCTTCATTGGTGCTTCGGATTTTCTTACCTGTAGCAACCTCCTCTAGCCTATCGTCTGCTTCCGCCAAAAATGCTACACTCACCCGATCACTTTGATTATTAGCATCGTCATGCGCGTCAGCAAAAATAGCCTCATTTATCCGCACGTTATCGACGATATTCCTACGACCCATTTGACGCAAAGCCTGCATCACTAGTCCAATATGATTTGAATATCTCTGTGTCGTGTACTTACGGATTGATTCATAGTCCAAATTGCTCCAGTCGTACTGAAACCTCTCGAAAACTTGCTTGGCATAATTAGTAATGCTATCTGGCTGCCATAACGAATCAGTGGAGGAAGCTTGGCAAACTGTATTCGTAGCCGCCTCACTATTTTGGCGAAATACTTTGAGCTTATCAACAAATACAGAGATAGCAGCCCCCACAAAAGTAGAAATAACTGCACATATGAACCACATTAAATCGGCTAAATACAGCAAACTAAAAACTAGTCCAACAGCAACGCCCACCAAGAAGCCTGCTATTTTTGATCTAGTCTTCCTTTTTACAAAGCCCGCCACACCGCCCGATACAGCTGCGGGTAGCATCAAAATTAAGGACCCCCCAGAAGAGCCCGACCCTCCTCCGCCGGCTCGAGCAAAAAAAGTAAAAAACTCAATTAACATGAGCTAATTATACACTATCAGCTATCAAAATCGCCATCCGCACGAGACCAAAACTTGCGAATATCCTCTATATCGTCGGCATCCAGCCGAATTACCTGTGGCTCCCGCTGCTCTTTAATAATTTCTTCAGCAAGTCCATCCGCCAGCGGATCAATTGGCGAAAACCCTATTTTACTACCAAATAATTTGTTGAATAAATTTTGCATAACTTTTTTTATTTTTATCAATTAACAATGATATATTAGCATAAGTATGATTAAAAGTCAATAGAATATCCTCCCCATGGAGAGGAGGATATTTTTTACTGAAATTATTACGATAATCTACAAGATTACGATCGCTTAATAATTGCAGCACCGCCAGCGGTAATTGCCGTAATAGCAGCGACAATAACTGAGTATACACTCGCGCCAGTTTCAGCTAAAGTCTCAGTAGGCTTAGCTTCTTTGCGTGGAGAAGCTGGAACTGAGGTTGATTCTACTAGGACTGGAGTAGCCGCTACATTAACGTTTTCTGATTCAGTTGAAGCCTCAGGATTTACTGGATTTACTGGATTTGCTGGAGTAGCTGGATCTGGATTAGCAGGAGCTTCCGGCAAACTTTCTGGGTTTTTCAATGTTGCCGATATCTGATTCAACTTCACAGCCTTTGTCAGATTGCCACCAACAGTCAATGTGACAGTTTGGCGCAATGAGTTATCGTAATTGCCTTCTTTGTCAAACCAATATGTATCAATTGAGATAGGGGTGCCATATGGGATTGAGTTGGCGGAACTTGGGTAATACTTCTTCACCAAATCCTCAATCGACAGCTCGCTACCCTGCATCAATTCTTGACGAATAGGACCTTTCAATTGAATCTTATTTGTGCCATTCGTTAGCACGAATCGATAGTGGTCGTTCGCAGCTCCCTCGAACTTAATTGTATTTTTCTCACCCTTATATTGAGCGGCGGAAACTGTTATTTTTGGTGCAGTTGGTGGAGTGGTCTCCAGCGCAGACGCGGTTACATTGCCGAATATTACGCCAACAGTAGCCAATGCAGCAATAGCTCCAGCCTTAATCAAGTTAATCATAGCTTATCCTTTCAAATTATTATGCTATGAACTTGTTATACTAGCTGCCCTTGACTTTTGCAAGCATAGACGTTATAACTTAGTTTTTTACGCCTTTTTTAGGGAGATTTCTACCAATTTACCCTCGATTTTGGCGTCATATTTTTCCGATTCATCGACCACAGAATTCAATTCCACGGCGAGCGTTTCAGATTTAATGACATTGGCGAAAGCGTCAACAGCTTGAGATATTTCAGAATCGTCACTGGAAATACTCAATACAATTCGATCATCTATCTGCAGACCAGCCTGCTTGCGCGCGCTTTGGACGTGGCGAACGATTTCACGCATCAAGCCTTCGCGCTTTAGCTCAGGGGTGATTGTCAGATCATAAACAGCACTCGGTTGCGCCGACCCAGACTCTGAATCTGTAACAATTTCAACTGATTTCACATTCAATTCATCTTTGGCGATATCAATCAAGAACTGCGCAACTTCCGCTGGTGTATCCTGAGAAATAGTGTTGACAAGTTTCACAGACGCCAACGGCTGGCGTACCTTAATTCCCTCCGATGCGCGCTTCGACAAGCCATCATTTACCGCAGTACGTAGTGCATTCATGTCGCGTAGCATTGAATTATCTATTTTACCAGCCGGCAACCAATCTTTAAGATGAATCGACTCGTTATCGCCCGTCAAATTATGGTACAATTCTTCCGCTAAGAATGGCGTAAACGGCGCTAGCATATAACTGAGTCGCACCAAAACGTAATGGAGCGTGCGGTAAGCGTCATTTTTATCACCGTCATCTTCAGATTTCCAGAAGCGGCGGCGGCTGCGTCGGACGTACCAGTTACTTGCGTCGTCTAAGAACGGCAAGATCGGCTTGGTTGCGTCCTGTAAATTATAGTTATTAAGACCTCGCTCGACCTCTGTTATCAATTGATGCAACCTCGACACAATCCAAATATCCAACGGATTTGTTAAATCATGAAGCGGATCTGACAAATCGCCATTAAACTCCCAGCCGTCAACTTCAGCGTACATCGTGAAGAAGTCGTACATATTCCAGATCATACCAAGCTTACGCGCTACATCCATCACGTCCTTATCCGCCAAGGCAAAATTTTCGCCGTTTGTTAGCGGACTTGAAAGCATCAAGAATCGGAAGCTGTCGGCCGAAGTCTTATTCATCAATTCCATCGGATCGGTATAATTCTTTAGCTTCTTGCTCATTTTTTTACCGTCGGCAGCATTGATAAATCCAGTACAAATCAAATTCTTCCACGGAGATTTACCAAACAAAGCTACGTTTACCGCTGTTAAGCTATAAAACCAACCACGCGTCTGGTCAATCGCCTCAATGATAAAGTCAGCCGGAAAACTTGCTTCGAATTTTTCCTTGTTCTCAAATGGATAATGGAATTGAGCGAATGGCATCGAGCCAGACTCAAACCAGCAGTCCAAAACCTTACCAATATGATGCATTTCTGCGCCGTCGCACTCAAACGTAACGTCCATAACTTGCGGCAAGTGATAATCGTCCAACTTGCGGCCCGTAACTTCTTCAAATTCCGCAAAGCTAC